>NZ_JADQBH010000049.1 GCF_016278715.1 Marinilabilia sp.
TTCAAACCATATCGAGAGTAAACCGAAAGGTTGAAGGCAAGGAAAAAGGTCTGGTGGTAGATTACATCGGCATAAAAAAACAGATGAATCTGGCCCTGGCACATTACAACAAGGCCGATACCCATAACTTTGAGGATATAGAGCAATCTGTCGTAGTGGTCAAAGACCATCTGGATTTGCTGGGAAGAATTTTCCATAAGTTTGACAGCACGAAATACTTTTCCGGCAGTCCCGTTGAACAACTCAATACGTTGAATATGGCAGCCGAATTTGTCCAGATGACCAATGAGTTGGAAAAACGGTTTATGTTTCTGGTGAAGCGCTTAAAAGCAGCTTATGATATTTGTTCTGCCAGCGAAAAACTGAGCCAAGTAGAGAAAGACTACGTCCATTTTTATCTGGCCGTTCGCTCCATTGTTTTCAAACTTACCAAAGGAACGGCTCCTGATACGGCACAAATGAATACCAAAGTCCGTGAAATGATAAAAGATGCGCTTGCCAGTGACGGGGTAGTGGAGATCTTTAAATTGAATGAAGACAAAAACGCAGAAACAGACATCTTTGACGAGGATTATCTGGCAAAAATCGAGAAAATAAAGCTCCCTAATACCAAAATAAAATTACTACAGCAATTATTGGCAAAAGCGATTGGTGAGTTCAAAAAAACTAACAGAACTAAAGGGATTAAATTCTCTAAAGAGATGCAAAAGCTTGTAGAAAGATACAATGAAAGAAAAGAAAGTGACGTATTCAGAAGCGAAGTTCTGGAGGATTTTACCGACGAAATAATCAATCTTTATCATGCTCTCAAAAAGGAACGAGAGTCATTTAATGATCTGGGTATTGACTTCGAAGAAAAGGCCTTCTACGATATCCTAAAAGATCTGACAGTCAAATACGATTTTGCCTATCCGGAGGAAAAACTCATTCATTTAGCTTCCGAAGTCAAAGGAGTAGTTGACGACAAAGCCAAATACACCGATTGGAGCAAAAGAGATGACATTAAAGCAGAGCTAAAAGCCGATTTAATCATTCTTCTTGCCGAAAATGATTACCCGCCCGTTGACCGGGACGAGGTGTATAAAGAGATTTTCGAACAGGCTGAGAATTTTAAGAAGTGGCAGAAGTAAACTTTAATTTTAAAACCTATTTCAGCGTAAGACACAAAAAAATGTATGGAAACAAAAACTTTTTTAGCTAAGATTAAAAGCAAAAAAATCCTTTTTCCCGAAGTCCGGCGAAATCCATTGACCTTCTTAGGAATATCAAAGCAGCCACATTACGAAGATGTATGGTCCAATATTTACGCATTTTTTCTTGATGTTAATGCCGAACATGGATTTAAGGATTTATTTATTTCTTCATTATTAAAAGTCATAAGAGATTCTGGAGTAATTTTTGAATTCGATAATAACTTTGAGATTGCCAGAGAATACCCGACAAAAGAAAATGGTCGTATTGATTTGGTGCTTCAATCAAGTTCTAAAGCCATAATTGTTGAGAATAAAGTATATCACTTTCTCAATAACAATTTGGAGGATTATTGGCAATCTATAGATTCACCAAACAAAGTGGGCGTTGTACTCACGTTGCACAAGCTTGCTCATGTTCCGCATGTTAATTTTATTAATATAACCCACCACCAACTGTTAGATTCAGTTATGCAGTGGCTTGGGAACTATATTGTACAGGCGTCTTCTAAATACGTTACTTTCTTAACCGATTTTTATCAAAACATTTTAAATCTCAGCAATCCCATGGACTATCAAAACATTGATTTATTCTATAATTACAACAATGAAATAAAGAAGGTAAATGAACTTTCCGAAAATGTGAAACAACATATTAAATCAGAAACAAACACAGCCGGTGAAATATTGGGCCTAAATGTTCTGGCTCCCAGGGGTAAACAAGAGAATGAATTCCGTTACTACCTTTCTCACTCTGATCATAACCTCATGTTTACAGTAATTTTCAAAGGACTCTTTTCATCTAAAAAACAGCTAATGGTTATTGTAGAACTTCAGAATGCACTGCTAAAGAATAAGGAAATATTTGAATCGATTAAATTTTCTGAAACTGAGAATTCACTTATTAAAGATGATTTTTATAGTAACTCGAATAACTGGGCTCATTTTGCTTTAGATACTTTTTCTCCGGCAAATGGACATGAGATTCAAAATTTAAGCGAATTTATTAGTGAAAAAATCAACAACAGCCCCCTAAAAACAATCTTTCATAAGCTCGAAGAAGCAATTTCTCAACAGATTTCAAAATGATAAAATCTAATAAGAATTACAGGTAATAAATATTCACAAAATGGATATTATTCTCAGAGTCTAATTCGTAGATTTTGAGGACAATGCTATTCAGGACAAATTCCAAAGCCTTCAAATCGCACATAAAACACTCACTATTAGACTTAAGGCAAAGTCACTCATCATTCGAGATCCATGAACAAAGTTAGTCCTGATCCCTTAAATTCAATATTTAACCTGATCATACGAGCTTTTAGGATATAACAATTTCGACTCTATGTGATATTCTTTCTCATATTTCATGGGATTGATGGATGAAAGATTTACCATGTCTATCCATCCTCATCAAAATCATCAGAAAATTCATGCATCAGTTTGTCATCTCCATTATAATACGCTTCCCTGGATGCTTTATCTCATCCTTGTCTATCATCCTTTTTTGGAGAATTTCCTGATTACTCACAGGCCTTATCATATTCCCCTTTTCTGTTTTCTTAATAACTCAGTGCTATTCAATTTCAATTGCAGCATTTCTTCGGAAACCATGATGTTCCCCCAAATGCACATATCCCAACTGATTAGTTACCAGCTTAGTGCCATTTATTTCAGTCTCCGGCATATTCACATGGTGATGACCGTAAATCCAATAATCTATATGATTGTCAGCAATAAAGTCATAGTGTTCGGAGACAAAAGCAGGATTAATCATTGAATTTTTGAACTGCTCCGGATTACACAACTGTGTCGGAATGTGGTGTGTGACTACAATTTTTTTGTCTGCGGTAGAGTTGCGAAATTCCCGGCTTAAGAAATCCAGGCTTTCTTCATGTAGTCTGTTAAAATCATCACTTCTTAATTTCTTTCCCTTATGCCTTATTTTGTAAAAATCGTTGATGCCTCGCTCAATAATTAATGATTCATTAAAAGGAATGTGAGACCAGAACGTAGTGAAGAAAAAATCTGTTCCCTCTACATTGATAACCTTATTGTTGACCAGAAAAACATTTTCCCTCAAAGATTCAAATACAGGCTTATCTAATATCTGTACTTCCTTTCCGGTATAGAACTCATGGTTCCCCGGAATGTAATAAACAGTGTTGAAGTTGTCAGAGACATAATCAAAAAACCAGTGTTTGAAATGTTTCTTCCCCCAATAGGTGATATCTCCTGCCAGAATCAGAATATCACCAAGGGGTTTGATAGGATTTTTATGCAAAAAGAGTGCATTTTGGGCAAATTCGAGGTGTAAATCTGAGCAATATTGAATTTTCATGGGAAATGGTTTGTAGGTGTAATATTCATATTATGAGAAGTTTACTTCCCGATACAAAAGTTCTTAAATATATTCCCCAGCACTTCATCGGTAGATATTTGCCCGGTGATTTCGCCAAGATAGTGGAGTACTTCACGAATATCCTGCGCAATAAAGTCGCCTGAAATGCCGGCTTCAAGTCCCTGACGGGTGCGGGTGATGCCATCGCGAGCATTTTTGAGTGCTTCGTAATGGCGGGCATTGGTTACCACCACTTCGTTGTTGTCGATGGCGCTTAGATTTACCGTTTTTAGGAGCTGCGCAATCAAAGTATCCAGGTTGGTGTGGTGTTTGGCAGACAGGGGAACAATGGCATCGGAAGCTGTGAGTTCCCGGAAGGATTCCTCCGAAAAACGTTTCTCTGCAGTTCCGGGAGGCAAGAGATCGGTTTTGTTAATGACAACCAGAAGTTGCTGATCATCGGTTTCCATGTGGTTCTTGACATCAGATACTGCCTGGTGGATTTTCTCATCTTCATCACGGGCATCCATCATCAGGATAACAATGGAGGCTTGTTTTATTTTGCTGTAGGTGAGGGCAATTCCCATGCTCTCTACTTTGTCGATGGTATCCCGTATTCCGGCGGTGTCAATAAACCGGAAAGTAATACCTTCTATATTCATCACATCTTCAATCACGTCGCGGGTGGTGCCGTGCACATCCGAAACGATGGCTCTCTCTTCCTGAAGCAAAGCATTGAGAAGAGTTGATTTTCCCGCGTTGGTATGTCCCACAATGGCCACCGGAATTCCATTTTTGATGGCATTGCCCAGCGAGAATGAATTAATGAGTCTGGTAAGAACCCGGTTAATTTCGTCCACCAGTTCAATCAGCTGTTGCCGGTCGGCAAATTCTACATCCTCCTCGCTGAAATCGAGCTCCAGCTCAATAAGAGAGGTAAATTCCAGTAGTTTGGCACGGAGACTGACCAGTTCGTTGCTGAATCCGCCCTTCATCTGTTTAAGGGCAACACGGCGGGCCGATTCGCTGCGCGAAGCGATGAGGTCGGCCACCGCTTCGGCCTGACTGAGGTCCATTTTCCCGTTGAGAAAAGCACGTTGCGTAAACTCACCGGGGCGGGCCATACGTGCGCCGTTATCGGTGAGCAGGTGAAGGATTTCCTGTTGGATAATGGGGGCCCCGTGACAGGATATCTCAACGATGTCGTCGCCGGTAAATGAGCGGGGGCCTTTAAAGATGGTCACCAGTACTTCATCAATTTCTTTTGTATCGTTGTGGATGGTTCCATAATGAGCTGAATGGGCCGGTTGGTCGGACAGGTGTTTCTTTTTTCCTGCCGGACGAAAAATTTTTTCAACGGTTTCAAAAGCATTGGGGCCGGCGATGCGAACTACTGCAATGGCACCGCTGCCTGGAGCTGTGGATATGGCGCAAATGGTATCTTCAAGAAGCATGAATCTGTTTTTTTGCAAATGTAATATTTATAAATGTCATGGTGGGTTTTGAGAGGCTCATATCTCAAAACCCACCATTTTAAGTAGAATCCCTTTCTCTAAAGTTAGTTGATGCTTTTGAATTGTTTAAAATAAACTTTTAGGCACAGATGCTTTTTTTCTAAAACGCAAACACTCAAAACTGCTCATTTAAAAGGCATTGCTTTTCCTCCTTGCGAGCATTACAGCTGTATTCCCCTTTTTACCACTGATTTCTGATCTTGTTTTTCGCCGGCCACCTGGTTTAACAGCAACGACCTACGAGCCAAGAGCTAACAGCTAAGAGCTAACAGCTAACAGCCAAGAGCTAACAGCCAAGAGCTAACAGCTAAGAGCTAAGAGCTAACAGCTAAGAGCTAAAAAGGTTATTCCAGTTCATATTCGTAAATCTCTTCCTCTTCCTGAAATCCTTCAGAAACTACAGTCATTTTAATGTTTTGACGATTAACCACCTGCGATGGGAGAAGTACGGTAGGAACCAGTTTGTAACCATTGTGAACGGTGACATTGGTGTTAAAAGGGCCTTCTTCATTAGCCATTTTCATAGCCATTTCTGCAGCAGTGTAAGCTATGGCATCAATGGGTTTAAAAATGGTGATTGTTTGATAACCCGCCACAATATTGCGAATTGCTTCGAGATCGGCATCCTGTCCGGCCACCAGTACTTCACGTTGCAGATTATGTTCCTGAAGAGCTCTGATAGCGCCACCTGCAAGTTGGTCGTTGCCTGCAATGATGGCTTTTAGTTCAGGATCAGAGTTTTTCAGATAGTCATTAACAATAGTATAAGCCTCATCGGCATTCCAGTTTTCAACATACTGATCCAGTACAATCTCAATATCTCCTTTTTCAATCAGTGGTTGCAGAACATTCATCCAGCCCAGATGCAACAGGGCTGCATTGTTGTCCTTTTGGGGCCCGCCCAAAAGAGCATATTTTCCTACAGGAGCCACTTTGGACAGATAATCTGCCTGGAGTTCGCCGATATTAATGTTGTCGGCAGACACATAATAATCAACATCACAATCCCGGATCATCCTGTCGTAGGATATCACCGGAATATTTTTTTTATGGGCTTCCTTGACAATATCTCTTGAGGAATAGAGGTCAACGGGAATTACAACCAAAACATCTACTTTGTCGTAAATCATTTCCATGGCCTGTTCCATCTGTGTAGGTGGATTTCCTTCGGCCACGCTAACCAAGACTGTTCCCCCCAGTTCTTCTATCTTTTTTTCAAACAGGTCCTTGTCCTTTTGCCAGCGTTCAATTTCGAGAGTGTCCATTAAAAACCCGATTTTAGGTTTGTTGCCACAACTTGTCAGAAATGCAACAAGCAGCAGGGTGCTGAGTAGATAACTGAATGCCTTCATCTGGTTGAGTTTTTAAAATATCAATCTACGGTATTTCCCAGCATTATTCTGTTTGATGAGTTTCTGGACCGAAAGATTAATAATTTGGTTAACTATTTTTTGATAATTTACGAAAATTATGAATTAACGTAAAGAGTTTTTATTCAAGAAAATTGATAATTGTCAGTTTTCCTGAATTGGCTGTATTTTCTTATATTCACAGAAAAAATAAGGTTATGCAGGTCGATTTATCCAAATATGATAACAGTTGGTTCAATCCGGGGCAGGGAATAATTGTCAGGACAATCTGGCATTTTACCAATACCATTTTTTTCACCAATGGTTTGTTTCCTTTTTCAGGTTTTAAAGTTTTTTTGTTGAAGATTTTTGGAGCACAAATAGGCAGAGGAGTGGTTGTTAAGCCCAGAGTGAATGTCAAATACCCCTGGAATTTGAGTATTGGTGAGAATACCTGGATAGGAGAGGGAGTATGGATTGATAATCTTGCTAAAGTGAGCATTGGTGCCAATTGCTGTCTCTCGCAGGGCGTTCTGTTGTTGTGTGGAAACCATAATTACCGGAGGGAGACTTTTGACCTGATGGTGGGGGAGATAATTCTTGAAGATGGCGTGTGGATTGGTGCCAATTCCATTGTTCCGGGCAATTCTGTTTGTCAGACACATTCTGTTTTGTCACTTCAGAGTGTGGCGCCGGTGAAAATGGAACCTTATATGATTTACAGGGGTAATCCGGCTGTGTCGGTGAAAAAGAGAGTTTAAAAATAGTCGTAATAGATATTTTGCAAAGAGGTTCGGAATGCCAGATAAAAATAGTTGCCATCAATTGTCTCCAGCTCATTAGACATTTTTCGCTTTCTGGCTCCGATTTGCAGATTCATATTATTGCGGGGATTAATCAGAAACATCACATTCAACTCCACCTGAGTCAGATTAGATTTTAATCCTTGCCCGATGGTATGCCCGTAATCTGCCGGTCGGGTAACATTGGGATGATGGATGTTACCTCCGAAGCTAACATCATCATTGTAATCCAATCCCTTGGTGGCTAGCTGAGTCTTAAGTTCAAAATGCCAGCGACGAGCACGGTAGCGGAGAAAGGTGATGCTTTCCCGAAAATTGGCTCCCAACACGTGGGCCAGTTCCTGGTTGTAATGGCCGTAATTGGTTATGGGCATATAGTGCGAGTAGGTATAGGGCCTAACCTGGCTGTATTCTGTCTGGAAGTCAAAGTTTTTGATGCCCAGGAAGTCATATGCTTTCAATCCCAAAAGAAAACCCTGTTTGTTGGCCCACCATTTCTCGCCGGAAAAAACTTCATCGGCCTTAAATTCTCCTAAAACAAACTGGCCATAGAATGCAGCATTTCTCCAGGGAATGTATTTCAGGTTGATGCCCATCGTCATGTTGTCGGGCGACCCCAGATTGAATTCTACCGGACGATAAACAACCAGTGGCACCAGATAATTAACATCAAGACCACGATGGCCAACTGTGTCTTCTGCAGCCCAAATAACACTTTCGAAAAGACCCACACTAAAACGTTGGCCTATGTTCCAGGTGAGGTAATGAAACGCTCCGTATTTGGTTTGATATCGGGTGTCGCCAAGTGTGGGGTCGCGGTAAAAATTTTTCAATTCGCTCACCATAAACATATATTTGGCTTTCAGAAAGGTGGCAGTCATTTTCAGATAGGGGTAGCTGTAAGCAGCATCCGAAAGGAAAAGCGAGCGGTGCCCGTCTCCGATAAAATTTTTTCCGAAGCCGGCCTGAAAATTAAAATAACGCCCCGCATTGTAACTGAGGTACCCTGTGGATTGAGCGAAGTCATGTCCGTGATCTCCAAATTCTTTGCGGCGCCCCTGACCGGGAACCACATCACGCTCCCTGGCAAAATCGTCTAGATATCCGGGAAATGTTGCCTGATTTTCGTGCAAATCCACATAAAAGCCCACATCCGGACCCAATTGACCTTCAATCATGGCGCCACGAGTATTAACAAACCAGCTCTGACCGGTGGCATCATCCTTTCCAAATTCAAAATTGAAAAGTGGATTGATACGGATCCACACATCCTCTTCTTCCCACGACAACAGGTCATCTGAGAAAAACCGACCGAAAATATTCTGATGATGAGATGGTTTTCTAATTCCCCGTTGAATTAACGAATCCACATTGTAGTAGCGCGCCACTTCATCCAGGCGTATCGGGCCAACGGAGCTATGCAGATTTTGCCCCTGAACATGAAGCACTCTCTCAACTGGATTGAATGCATGGTTATTCCAACTGTTGTAAACCTGTCCCCGGGTGCTGTGAACCAAAAGAATCAGGATGAAAAATGATATGTAACGTAAGGATGTTTGCAAGTTCATGTACTTAGTTGATTAAACCGGTTAACCTGTTGGTTGGCTAAAACCAAACAGGAGATATTATTGAATATACATGCTTTTAATCATGGATATTCCGGTTTTGGTTTTAAAATACTTCTGGCGAATGCTTTTGATGGATGAGTCTGACATTTTTTCTTCATAAATGTTGACCAGAAAATCTGCCTCCACAATAATCTGAAAATCTGTGTCATCAATTTTTTGGTAGGAATGGTGATTACCAATTATGTGACAGACTCTATCGATTATCTCATTATCCATTTCCAGTTCTTCAAGAAAATCTCTTGCAATGGGTGGCCCTTCCATTTCCTGGTATTTGCCGCCGGTGGATTTGTGCTTCAATTCCGCTTCTTTAACTCCAATGTCATGCAGTATTGCGGCGGTATCAACTATCAGCAACTTATTTTCAGGCAGTTTTTCCCTATGTGCAATACAGGTAGCGAATCCGTAAACTTTAAGCGCATGATTTATCCTTGAAACATCGGTTCCAAAGTAGTAAATCATCATTTCAATAACCGCCTCATTCATAAGGAATTATTTGTTTTTAAATTATTGGCCCTTTGCAGGAACCTACCAGTTTTGTCATATATGCATTTTTTCACAACCCCCTTCATTCTGCTAAAAACTGTAGAACGGCGTCATTGCGACGGCGAGGAACGAAGCGGGAAGCAATCTCTTTTTCTGGATTAGATTTTATCCGAACAATAATGATTTCTTATATGCCTTCTATGGTTCAATTCATTTTTTTTGTGGTTTAAAATGTCGTTTCTTCACTGTTCCTCATAATAACCATGCCCATATCCGTAGCCATAACCATCCCCGTAACCATATCCATAACCATAACCATATCCATATTTAGCACCTTTCTTGCCTTTTTTTACCTGTATATCATTAAATAATATACCCACATTTTTTATGCCTTCCACTCCCAGGTGTTTCAGTGTTTCGGAAAAAGCCTCGCGAATGGTGTAATTCTGGCGTGCCAGGAATATAAGTGTGTCGGATTTACGTGCCAACAAAACAGGGTCAGCCACAACGCCCATTGGTGGAGTATCCAAAATAATAACATCAAATCGGTTACTTAACTCCTCAAACAACTCATCTGTTTTTGCTGAAGAAATCAATTCTGAAGGGTTGGGAGGAACCGCTCCGGAAGGGATAACAAATAAATTTTCCTGCTCGCTTTGATGGATAATATCATCGAGGCTTACTTTCCCAATGTAATACTGAGAAAGACCATCGTAGTTGTCAAGGTCAAGAACTTTGTTCAAACCGGGTTTGCGCATATCGTAACCAATTATCACAGTTCTCTTATTTGAATAAGCAAAAACAGCCGCAAGATTAAGGGCACAAAATGTTTTTCCTTCACCGGGCATGGAACTGGATACCGAAATAATTGGTGTTTCCACATTTGCTGTCAGATACTCCAGTCGGGTTCTGACACGCCGGAATGTTTCTGTAATGATAGAGCGGGGATGACTGTTCACCACATTTGTTACTCCTTTGTGGCTGTGCATAATGTGGCCGATAACCGGAATGGAGGTGATTTTTTCTATTTCATCGGTTGAGGTAATGCGGTTGTTCAATAACTGTCGCAACACGATAAAAATGAGCGGTAAAAGAATGCCGGCAAAAAGGGCTTTCTGATAATTGGAAGCCTTTTTGGGATAAACTGTGCCTGTAAACCGGGGCCTCTCCAGAACAGAATGGTCGGAAGTATTGGAAGCTTTCTGAATTTGGGCTTCCGAACGTTTTCTCAGCAGAAAGGTATATACTTCATTGTTCAGGTCAAATTGCCGTTCTATTCCCAGTAATCTGCGTTCTTTTTCGGGTAATTGATACAGTTGACTCGTAATGGAACGTTTCTCCTCTTCCAATCGTGTGATGGATTTGTCAATGATATCTTTTTGATTGGTTATAGCTTCAATCAGCGTGTTTCTGGCAACCAGAATCTGTTTATCGAGCTCATTTTTGTAAGGATTGCTCTGCCCGCTTAGAGTCAGTCGCTCATTGTTCAATTCCAGAATCGTATTTATCTGATTGGAGATAATAGGATTGTCGATGTTGTAGGAGGCTGGAGCCAGCCCCTTTGTTAGTACATCTTCGGATGAAAAGTATTGATGCAGATAATCGTAATAATTAAATGTTAATCGTTTCTCAGAAATTCTGGTTGTTAGTTCCTGAATCTGGGTAAACAGATGTTCTGCTTCGGAACTGACACTCTGTATTTGGTTCTTGGTACGGTACGAACTCAGCTCAGTTCCTTTTTGTGACAGAGAGTCCGAAATTATTAAAAGCTGTTCTTCAATGAAATTAATGGTATTGGTAGCTATCTGGTTTTTCTTTTCCAGGTTTGCATTAATGAATGTCTCGGAGAGTTTATTCAGGAAGGTGATGTTTTTCTGATGGTTATTACCGGTAACAGAGACATTAACAATGGTAGAGTTTTCACCTGCTTTCTGTGCGTTGAGTACAGATGAAAAATGTGCCGTAAGGCTTTCGGGGTGGTTAAATTCAAAGTAATAAGCTTTATCAGAACTGGTTTTAAGCCCGTTGTTAATAATTATGATTCTAAGCCATGGCGTTTCTACCAACTCGCCGAAGGAGAACGTTTCTTCGAAGTCGATAATGCTCCCGTAATTCTGTGTAGCCTCAGAGTTGTACTGTATGGTGTTAAAACCCTCGGATTTTATCGAAAGTTCAAATTGCTTTTCATTTAGAATGGTGATATAGATGGGCACATTTAAAATCTGTGCCGCCGAAGAATCCATTTGGACATTAAAACCGGGATTGGTATAGACTTCGGTGTCTTTCAATCTTCCTGCCGCAAAATAACTGATGTGGAAATCAAGCTGGTCAATTGCTTTTCGGATAATATCGCGGGAAGTCAAAACAGCAATCTGATTATCCAGACTGCGCTGACCCGGCGTCAATCCGAATCCTTCCATCATACTTTCCCGTGAGTTCTCCGTTCCTCTTTCTTCCATTAATAAAGACATGGATGCTCTGTAAATGGGGGGGGAATAACGGTGAATCGCCAAAACAACGCCCAATGCCAGTGGAATGGTAATGGCGAAAAGCCACCAGAAACGAAGCAGATCAAACAGTATTTTTTTGTAATCCAGCATAAACTGGGGTGATTGATTCTGACTTTCCGGATTTCGAAGTTGATTGGAATAATTGTTTTGTTGCATTTTCTTCGGTGGGCTTTAGCATTTATTACTAGCGGGAAACAGCTTCAATGGTCAGGTAAATAGCGAGTACAGAACTGATGATACCAAATGAGAACGTCTCACCGATACCAAAACTTTTGGCCTTCATTGGGCGGACATAAATCAAGTCGTTGGGATAGACGTAATATTCGTCCGACCCAACGATGTTGTTGTCGGTGATATCCACAAAAAATGTTTTGTAGCCGTCGCCTTCAGGACGTACAATTTTTATCTCTTTGCGTTTACCAAACGTACGCACATCTCCAGCCAGTGCAATGGCTTCATAAATAGTAATTTGTTCTTTTCCCATATCGATACGTCCGGGTTTTCCTATTTCTCCTAAAATTACGAACGAATTATTGGCCAATCGCATTTTTACGTGGGCGTCGCTAACGAAAGGAACCAATACTTCCTCCATTTTTTCGCGTGCCTGCTGAAGATTGCAACCCTCAAAATTGATTTTTCCGACAAACGGGAAATCGATGTTCATGTTGTCATCTATCGGATAAGTGTACAGGGATTGGTTTTGCTGAGTGTTTGTTCCTCCTGTACGGCTTGGATTAAAAAAATCGGATAGTTTGGGGTTGCTGGTGTTTATCTGAATGTACAACTGGTCATTGGGCCTGAGAATATATCTTTCTGTTATGGTGGTCAGGTCTGAATAGGGATTGTCGTAATTCCGATCATCGGATTGGTTTTGAAGATAAACCGTTTCTTTTTGCGGAATGCAGCTGGTAACCAGCATCGTCAGGATGAAAAAAAAGAAAATGTTTCGTCCCCGGGAGGAGGAATTTTTCGGCAGAAAAGTCATATTTATTTGCATAATGAATATTGTGTCCGGTTTTAATGTTCAAATTTATGGTTTTCTTTTTTAAAATTAAACATTCATAAATTTAACTTTCTCAAAAGGGTTTCATAAATTTGCCACGTTTTAATGGAGGGCCTCATCAAAAATAAAAACAGATAATCTGTACATTTAGTATCCGAATTTTTCATAACGCGTATTTTCAGTTAAAGTTATAACCCTGTTGTTCTTAATTACGTAGGAATACTATATGAATTATTCTATGCTGAATTCGCACAAGAGCATGGCGACGTTTGTTTCTTGTTCAGATTTTGTTCCATTAGGCCGAAAACAATAGAAAGCTTTATTCTAATGATTGATTACTCGACTATCCTGATGGTTTTGTTTGCCGCAATTCTCTCTTTTTTGCTGGTATTTCTTTCTATACCTACTATTTTAAGGGTATCACATGCCAAAAACCTTTTTGATGAGCCAGGAAAAAGAAGAATTCATAAAAAGAAAGTGCCGAATTTGGGGGGACTGGCGATTTTTATAGGAATTCTTTTTACTTACTCTCTTTATATCGATTGGTTTGATTTTCGGGCTGTTCCGTTTTTAATTCCTGCTTTACTGGTTGTATTTTCAATCGGGATTAAAGACGATATAATGATAACTGCACCTATGATGAAGTTGCTGGGCCAGCTTTTAGCTGCATTTATTATTGTAGGCTTTGGTAGTTTGCGATTGACTGATTTTCACGGGTTCTTTGGAATTCAGCCCGATTATTTTACCAGCATATCCATCTCTATTTTGTTTGTTATTTTTATTGTAAACGGGTTCAACCTTATTGATGGGGTTGATGGATTGGCTGCTATCAGCGGAATGATTTCAATTCTTACATTTTCTATTTGGTTTTTCCTCAACGGGAACATCCATACAACCACATTGGGCGCCATTGTGCTCGGCTCATTAGTGGCATTCCTTTATTACAATGTCTTCTCCAAAAAACAGAAGATCTTTATGGGTGATACAGGTTCCATGATTATAGGCTTTATCCTGGCCATTTTTTCGTTGCAGTTTATGGAAGCCAATGCTCCCGGGGTCAGAACCAATCTGAACATTCAAATGATTTCGGCCCCTGCCGTCGTGGTAGGTATTCTGATAGTACCTGTAATTGATACACTTCGGGTTTTCTTTTTGCGATTGTCAAAGGGCAATTCTCCTTTTGTAGCCGATAAAAACCATATTCATCACCGGTTGCTCACCCTGGGTTTTTCACATTTGCAGATTGCCCTGATTTTGGGAGGAGTAAATGTAGTCTTTATTGTCTTCAATTTCCTGTTGAAAGACTTTGGGATGTTGAAACTAATGGCCTTAAATCTCGTATTGGGATTTGTAGTATTTTATCTTCCGGCATTTTTTATTCGGTTAAAAGCCAAAAAAATGAGGGAGAATCAGGCCGGAACCTATCCCTTAGAGCAATAGTTGGTTTTAAAAAAGTTAGATGAGCAAACGGGTATCCCTTATTACTGTTACTTACCAGTCAGCCGAAACGCTTAAAGATACCATTGAATCGGTACGTCGTCAGAGTTTTTCGGATATGGAATATATTGTGGTTGATGGCGGTTCGACCGATGAAACCATCGATATTCTTAAAAATAATGAAGACGTGGTAGATCATTGGATTAGTGAACCTGACAATGGGATTTACGATGCTATGAACAAAGGAATTCGTCTGGCCAGTGGCGAAGTGATAGGTTTTCTTCATGCAGATGACGCATTCGCAGGCAGAGAAGTAATTGAAAACATTGTAGATAGATATTTAGAGTCCGGGTTTCATCTTTTGTATGGCGATTTGGAATATGTGAGTGCCGGTAATCCCGAAAAGGTGATTCGTTACTGGAGGAGTGGATCTTTTCGCAGGCAACAGTTGCAACGTGGCTGGATGCCTCCACATCCTACCGTATATGTGAGTCGCGATTTTTTTGCCCAAATTGGAGCTTTTAATATCGAATACCGTATCTCTGCCGATTATGAATGGCTGCTCAGGGCTCTTTCGTTTCCAGCAATTAAAGTGGAATATCTTCCCGAAGTATTGGTCAGAATGCGGTTGGGAGGGGCAAGTAATAAGTCTCTTCGCAATGTTATTGCCAAATCGGGAGAAGATCTCCGGGCATTAAGAGGCAATCGGGTAGGAGGGTTTCGCACTCTGTTTTGGAAAAATGCTTCTAAAATTTCACAGTTTGTTCGTCGCAATTGACCGGATTTTCCGGTTTTTTTTATTGGTGTTTGTTGGTTATTTTAGCACCGGAAAATAAAATTCTTTCAGTATGGTAACGCCTCCTAAAGGACCGGCAAACGTTGCGGGACACACTCCCGGCTTGAAAAACGACGGATTCTCAGATATAAAGAAGATTGTCCGGTTAGTTTTGCATCACTGGTTCCTGTTTGCATTGAGTATCCCATTGTTTTTGGGGGGTGTTTATATTTATCACCGTTATACGTTACCTGTTTACAAGGGAACCGTAACCATGCTCTTCAAGAGTGAAAGTGAAAGAATGATGCGGGATATTAACCTTATGGAGGGGTTTGGTCTTTCGGCTGAAGTCAGAAATATTGAAAATCAGTCGTTTATCATTCGTTCTCAAAAAACCATACGTGAAGTTATCGACCGGCTCGATTTCCGTATCTCTTACTTTGCCGATGGTCGCTTCAAAGACACAGAATTATATCGGTCGGCTCCTTTTGTTATTGAAATCGAAGAAAACCATCCTCAGGTATTGGGGGTTTCAATTTATGTTTCGATGCTCGATAACGGAATGATGAAAATTTCGGCTTCTTCGGAGTCCGGAATATTGCATCGTTTCGATGCGAATCAGGATGTGGGGCGTGCAGTGCCTTTTTCATTTGAGAAAACTGTACGACCGGGAGAGTTGGTGGAACATAAAAATTTCGCTTTCAGAATAAAACTTACTGAAGGATTATCTTCCGGGTTGGGAGAATATTTTGTGCAATTTCACTCGCACGTTCAATTGACTGCCCGTTATCGTTCCAGAGTTTCGGTCAACAATTATCGTGAAGGCTCTTCTATTGTATTTATCGGCGTTACAGGGCAAAATCCACGAAAAATTACTTCTTTCCTGGATGTACTTTCCGATGTGATTGTGGAGAACAATCTGAAGCGAAAAAATGATATGGCTTCCCGTTCTCTCGATTTTATCCAAAACCAACTGAAAAGCGTTGCCGATACATTAAATCAGACGCAGAGGCAGTTGATGGATTTTCGTAAAAAGAATCGTTTTATGGTTCCCTCTGAATTTGCCTCCGAACTGGCGGGACAGTTCATTGAGAAAGAAAAAGACCTTCGGTTGCTGGAGATTAATTATGATTATTTTCAACAGTTGAAAGCCCGTTTGAAAAGCGGTGATATGAATGAAGATTATTTGCTCACTGCTTTTGTCAACGATGACCCCGGTGTGGTGAATCAATTGGTTGGCAAATATATGGATGTATTGTCTGAACTTAAATCGGTAGAACTTACTGCAGGTACTTCGAATCCCTATTATCAGCAACTTGAACAGGAATTGAAGATTGTTAGTGAAACCATGATTCAGGCCATCGATAAACGGATGGAATCGATTATTGTGCGGCAGGAAGAAATGAGAAAGCAGATTGCTGCACTTTCAGGCAGGATGAATTATCTGCCCGAACTGGAGAAGGAATACCTGGAACTGGAAAGGGCTTACAAGTTGAATGATGCAATTTACACTTTTTTGCTGCAGAAAAATTCGGAAACCCAGATAGCTAAAGCGTCTAATGTTCCTGACAATGAGATATTGGATCAGGCAACGATTTCGGGGGTGGTATCGCCCGACAAAAAAGGAAACTACGGAAAAGCATTCTTGCTGTCCCTGATTCTCCCCGCAGCTGTTATCGGTTTACGGGAGATGCTGAATACCCGCGTGCGCGACAAACAGGAAATGGAAACCATTGCAGGCGATTTTCCAAATATGGGGAGCGTTGTGCGCAATCGCGTGGTTAGTGAAAATGCCATTAATCAGTCGCCACACTCTCTTTTGGCTGAATCGTTCAGGTCGTTACGCACTAAAATCAGGTTTATGCTGGCCGAAGATACCCATCAGGTAATTTTGCTGACTTCTACTAATACCGGCGAAGGAAAAACCTTTTGTGCGCTCAATCTGGCTACCGTTTTTGCCATTTCAGGAAAAAAAGTAGCCCTTTTGGGCTTCGATATGCGAAAACCCCGTTTGTCGGAGATTTTTGACAGAAACCAAAACATTGGCATATCTAATTATCTTTCCGGACAAAACCAGCTTGAAGAAATTATCTATCCTTCCGAGATAGAAAACATGTGGGTGGTTCCTTCAGGAATTACTCCTCCCAATCCTTCGGAATTGATTGCCGGAGAGCGGACAAAAGGACTGTTTGATTACTTGAGAAGCCGGTTTGATGTGATTATAGTGGATACTCCTCCAATAGGGCTGGTTGCAGATGCCAGGATTTTGATCCAGTATTCCGATTGTCGATTGTTTGTGGTAAGAGCAGGAATGACCAATAAAGAGCATTTTGCAGCTACTATAGACGAACTACGAAATGAAAATATTAATCGGGTTGGATTGGTTTTGAATGATATCAACCCCGGCGATAAACGTTATGGTTATTACAATACCGGGTACTACGGACCTCCGACTGAGGATTACAAATAACAAAGAATTTCTTTTGTTGAAAACTTACACTTCCTGTTTTTAATGGAACATTATAGCAATTACTCCCTTAAACAGCACAATACTTTTGGTCTGGATGCCAGGGCTAAAGACTTTTGGATATTTGATAATCCTGATGAATTGGGTGGTTGGCTTCATAATAATCAATCCGGAGACCAGGTTTTGGTAATCGGAGGAGGTAGCAATCTGCTTTTTACTAAGGATTATGAAGGCACTATTCTATCACCTGCTTTTAAGGGTATTGAAATAACTGCGGAAAATGGGGATGATGTGTGGGTGCGCTTTGCGGCAGGTGAAGAGTGGGATTACTGTGTGGAGTGGGCTGTGGAGCGTGGATTGGGAGGAATCGAAAACCTTTCCTACATTCCGGGACATGCCGGTGCCGCACCGGTTCAGAATATCGGGGCCTATGGCGTTGAAGTGGCTGATGTTTTGGCCTTTGTGGAGGGTTTTATGCTGGGAGACGGTACTTTCTTTCGGAAAACCCGGGAAGAGTGTGATTTTGATTATCGTTACAGCATTTTTAAAGGGCCCTTGAAAAATAAAGTGGTGGTAACTGGGGTTGTTCTGCGTTTGTCGAAGAATCTGAAGTTTTTATTGGATTATGGCACCGTAAAAGACCGTGTCCGTAGTCTTGGTGAGCCATCACTGGGAAATATCCGAAAGGCGGTTGTTGATATCCGCAAAGAAAAACTACCGGAACCCAAAGTTTTGGGAAATGCAGGCAGTTTTTTTAAAAATCCTGTGGTTACAATTTCTTTTTATCAGCAATTACAAGAGAAATGGCCCGACATCCCCGGTTATAGGCTCGAAGCGGGTAAAAAAGTAAAGGTGCCGGCTGGCTGGTTAATTGAAAAAACAGGCTGGAAAGGCCGGGAATATGGCAATGCCGGTGTCCATAAAAATCAGGCTTTGGTTCTCATCAACCGGGGAGGAGCCACAGGTAGCGAAATTGCCAATCTGGCTCGGGCCATACAGGATGATGTGCTTACTACTTTTAACATCGAACTTCAGCCTGAAGTGAATTTTCTTTAGGGTTTGTAATGAAATTAATTGACAGATTTGCCGAAGTTATTTTGTTCTTTGCCGACTTGAAAATACTGCGAATAGCGAGCTGTTTTATGGATTTTCAAGGAAGTTAAAGGGCAAAACAACTAGTCTAAAGCGGCAAGTTATTTCGGAACAATCCTTTAACGCCAGATTCTTCTCTCACTCAATGCCCGGCGGTATTTGGCGGCGTTTATATTGTGCTGACGCAGGGTTTTGGCAAAATTGTGGTACCCCGAAAAATCATCCTTGGCACACATGTATAAATAGTCGTGATCTTCATGATTAAGGACGGCTTCAATGCCCGAAACTGATGGGTAACGGATGGGGCCGGGGGGAAGTCCGCGATACAAATAGGTGTTGTAAGGAGAATCAATTTCCAAATCGCGCGACAACACTCTGTTTATGGTAAAATCTCCAAGAACATACTTGATGGTTGGGTCGGCTTGTAATCTGATGCCTCTGTTCAGCCGGTTGATGTAAAGTCCTGCTACTGTTGCCTTCTCGTCGCTTTTAATCGTTTCTTCATCCACAATGCTGGCAAGGGTGGCTACCTCTTTGGGAGTCATTCCCGATTTTTGGGCTTTCTTCAGGCGTGTTTCATTCCAAAACTGCTTATATTCCCGATGCATCCGGTCAATAAATTCTTCCGCATCGGTATTCCACCAGATTTCATAGGTGTTGGGAATAATCATGGCCGGAACTGTTTCCGGAGAAAAATCATACCTGGTCAAAAGAGTGGAATCACTCAGGGCATTTAGCAACGACAATGAATCTGCTTCAATCATGCGGGAAACTTTTCCTGCCAGGTCTTCCCGGGTTCTTACATTGTTGAACGTCAATTTTACCGGGGTTTGCAATCCGCCCCGTAACATATTCACCAGTTCGTTGTTGTTCATTCCATCCTTCAAAAGATAGTGGCCCGGGTGTATCCTCTCCGGATAATCTTTTATTTTGGCCAACCAAACAAAAGATTCCGTGTTCTTGAGAAATCCTGATACGCGAAGTAACCCGCTTACATCCTCAAAAGTAGCATTCGTCGGAATATAAAAACTTTCGGTTTTTTTGTTGCCCAACTCCACGTTGGGAGCAAATATTCTTTGCTGAAAACGAAGTGTCAGCCACCCTCCAATTGCAATGATAATAGATGCAATCACAAAAAACAGGATTAGTTTTCGTCCTGTTTTTTTATTCCGTTTGGTCGATTGTTTTAATGCCATCTTTTTCAAATAATGATGCGTGTGGTATAAAAAGGAATTTTCTTGTTAAAATAAAGACGTTTAAAATAATGTGCCATTATTAACTCGTTGTTAATCGGGGTTCAAAAAACTCATGGTGTGATGTCTGCCAAATAAAAACCAATTAATTAAAACATCTCTGGCACACCTCCTCAACAATCTTGTGTGTCAGTTATTAAAGTGGGTTACTTAAATTTCAGGTTATTTTCCTTCTTTATGCCAGACGAGGTTTGCAAAGCATAGCCGTAGCTACGGTTAAAAACCCCTGCGAAGCAGAAAGGAAAAAAGCGCTTGAAATTAGTGAAGGAATTTAGTAATTGCCACACTAGCCTGCTTTATTCATGAATTATCGTTATGAGATGTTCAAATATCAAGAAATACAATCAACCGCAGAGAAAATGGATGTAGGAAATAATAAATTATTCTCAAATCCATTTTTTTGAGGACGGTTGTATTTTGCAGATAGTTGGACATCGGAATAGATTATTTTTGAATAATGCACGCTAGAGGCTGGCAATAAAATTTCTCTTCAAACTTCGGCACAATCCTTTAATTTAGGGCGTAAAAATACAACTTTATTATAAATGCTCAGCCCAACTTTTTGTTTGTTTCCAATGATTTTTTTTGCAATTTTGGTGCCGAAGTTCTTGATTGAAAATGTGTGGTTTGTTTATATATATGAAGCTTAACCACCTGGAAAACACAAGGCAACAAAAATATTTTGAACCAGATAAGGCATTTAAGTAGCACATTTGAAGCGGCATGTGACTTAATTTAGATGCAGCTATCCCTTTGGCGGAGGCAAAAGGTAGGTCCCTGAAAGGAGACAATTTGAATAATCCGGGGTAGCCGGGGCAAGTGAACAGGGTTCCCGGATGGGGGCCGGCAATTAGTATTGAGGATTAAAGCAAAGTCCATTTTGCCACATATCCAAAAGGCAAGTAAAATATACAAGCATACTATTTTCAGTTGGTTGTATTTCTACTTTGATAAAAGTAAATATATCAAAAGTGAGGATTCCAGGCACTGACAACCCAAAGAATTAACAAAGAATAGTATAACAGACATATTTTGAACGGTTTATTACCTTAGTTAGATGAAAGCGATGATGAAGAAATTATTTTTTTTAGTAATAGCGGTTTCCGTAATGACCTCATGCGCTTCGCTGCGCAAGGGGTCCTCCAAAATGGGAGAATCACCTTATGCCGACGGAGTTAAAGATGACGGGATTGAGGTGCGTGACGATATTCAGCCCATTGTGGAACCAGAGAAAGCTGAATCTGAAGAACCTGCCATAGTGGTAAGGGAAGAGAAAGTGAAGACGGTGGATGTGGATGAGACTTCCGAAAATATTTTCCGTTATTATGTTATAATTGGTTCTTTCCGTTATGTAGACAATGCCCGAAATTACAAAACGGATTTGATACGAGAGGGTTTTGTTCCTGTAATATTGGAAAATGAAAACGGTTTGTTCAGGGTTTCAGTGGCTGCATATAATGAAGAGCAACCTGCCCGGAATAATATTTCTTCTATTCGTCGTAATTACCCCAAATATGCTGATGTATGGCTATTAATCAGGAAGCAATAGGAGAGAAGTTTGTTTATTAAATCAAGATATATCACGAAATTAACAATTAAACCGAATTATGTATCAGCCGATTCAATTATCAGAAGATATTTTTTACGTTGGTGTTAACGACAGACGAACAGAACTTTTTGAAAATATGTGGCCTTTGCCACGGGGAGTTGCTTACAATTCATATCTCATCAATGACGACAAAATAGCACTTTTGGATACTGTCGATATCGGACAGGTTGAGAAGTTCCTGAAGAAGATACATGCCATTATTGGGGATAAACCTATAGATTATTTGGTGATTAATCACATGGAGCCCGACCATGCCGGTTCGGTAAATATCATTCGCCAGTTGTATCCAGACCTGAAGATTGTGGGAAACAAAAAAACGCTTCCCATGGTGGAAGGATTTTTTGGAATTACAGAAAATTTGGTGGAGGTGAAGGAGGGAGATGAGCTTGACCTTGGGAGGCACAAGCTTCAGTTTTATCTGGCGCCAATGGTTCATTGGCCCGAAACAATGGTGACTTATGAGCAGTCGCAGAAAATACTGTTTTCGGCTGATGCCTTCGGAAGTTTTGGAACACTGGACGGTGGTGTTTTTGATGATGAAATGGACTTCTCCTGGTTTCATGACGAGATGCGTCGCTACTATTCCAACATCGTAGGAAAGTACGGCAGCCCGGTTCAAAAGGCCCTTGAGAAACTTGGTGCGCTCGACATCAAGATGATTGCTGCTACACACGGACCAATCATTCGCAGTCACATCCCGGAAGTACTGAAAATGTATGATGACTGGAGTAGCCATAAAACGAAGGAAGGGGTGGTGATAGCATATGCTTCTATGTATGGAAATACCGAAGAGATGGCCGAAGTAACAGCCAGGGCTATCGCAGAGCAGGGAATTAAGGAAATCAGGATATATGATGTCTCTAAGACTCACTCCTCTTACATCATCTCTGATATTTTTAAATACAAAGCACTGGTGTTGGCCAGTCCGACCTACAGCAATGAACTGCATCCCAATATGGAAGCGCTTGTCAACAAGTTAAAACACATGGCCGTTAAAGACCATTATCTTGGTGTATTGGGCTCTTTTACCTGGGCCGGAACGGCTGCCAAGCGTCTGAAACAGTTTGGGGATGATCTGAAATGGGAAGTTATTGGCAATCCGGTAGAAGAAAAACACGCTTTAAAGAAACAAAAATACGACGAATGTCGTATACTTGGCGAATCCATAGCTGAAAAGCTAAAAACAGAAAGAGAATAAAGAGTTTTCTTTTCCTTTCCTTTAAGACCGAGGCTGTCTCTACCAATTGGAGATGGCCTTATTCTTTTTAAGTCTGCTCCTTTATCTTATTCCCAGTTCATCAATGTCGCGTCGAATGCTTTCCAAGGCTTTACTGACCGATAGATTTGCTGTAGCTCCGGCATCCTCAATAATTCTACGTCCCAGCTCAAATGAAGGCACATTAGGAGGAACTTGTACAGAGGCTGTATTGATCAGTCGTGAAACTTCCCCACGCGCTTTTTTTATCAGTTCCCAGGTATTGGCAGGTACATAAATCTGCATGGCAAGATTATGGTTAAATTCCGTCCGGATGGTTTTGAGCAAATGACTTTGCAGATGGAATGCATTCATGTTTTTTTGTTGCTCGCGCAAAACCAACGATTCGGGTGAAATTCGCTCCAGAAAAAGGGAAAATCTCTCAAATGCCTGCAGACGTTGAGTCAGGATTGTATTTCCATTGGCCATCAAAAATTCCTGACGCCGCTTTTTTGCCTCGTGATCCAGAAACCATTTAACTAAAATCAGGGTGAAAACGGTAATTATCACAATCGGGGCAAGTATCCAGATGATTTGAATGCTTTCCATAATTAATAGTTCTTTTTTCTCCGAAAACAAAGTTAATTATTTAATTGAAATTTCTGATTTTACAAGACATTCCTCATCTTGCCGGGTGTAAAAAAAGATTATTTTTGTACTTTCTTTTCAAACTATTAACCGTTAAAAAACTCAACGCAGAGGCAATAATGTGAAGAGTTTTTTTCAGAGAATTAAGTTATACTTGTTGCTATGTAGGCAGTTTGTTATCAGTTTTTTGTTAATGATTTACGGAAGATTGTTTAAAGAGAAGATTTAGAAATTATTGTTTAGCCGATTTTTTGGTCATAAAAATATACCGAGTATGAAACAATTATCTGACAGACTGACCGGGTTGTCTGAATCCGAAACAATAGCTATGTCTCAGCGAAGCAGGGAATTGCAACGCCAGGGGAAAGATATCATCAATTTGAGTGTGGGAGAACCTGATTTTCCATCCCCTCCGTATGTAAAAGAAGCAGCTATTGCAGCCATCGAGGATGATTTTACTCACTATCCCCCGGTTCCCGGAATTCCGGAATTGAGGGAGGCAATTGTTGCCAAATTTAAAAGAGACAACAATCTGGAATATAAACCGTCTCAGATTGTTGTATCAACAGGCGGAAAGCAGGCATTGTCTAATGCCATTTATGCTTTGGTCAATGAGGGGGATGAAGTAATAATTCCTTCCCCTTATTGGGTGAGTTATCCTGCTATGGCACAACTGGCCGGTGGAAAATCGGTATTTGTCTATGCCGGTATTGATCAGGATTTTAAAATGACCCCGCAGCAGTTGGAAGATGCCATTACTCCAAAATCCAAAGTGCTTTTGCTGAACAGTCCCTGTAATCCAACAGGTAGTGTTTACTCTTTGGAAGAGTTAAAAGCACTTGCAATTGTATTGGAACGTCATCCCAATGTTTTTGTGATTTCTGATGAAATTTATGAATACATCAACTATGAGGTTCCACATCACTCCATGGCCGAAATTCCCTCCCTGAAAGAAAGGGTGATTATTGTGAATGGCGTATCAAAAGGTTATGCAATGACTGGCTGGAGAATTGGCTATATGGCTGCTCCCGAGTGGGTTGCATCGGCTTGCTCCCGTTTGCAGGGACAATATACTTCTGGTACTTCTACTATTTCTCAAAAGGCTGCGCTTGCTGCAATTGAAGGTCCGCTGGAATATACCCGTTCTATGGTAGATGCTTTTAGGCGAAGGCGTGAATTGGTGGTTAAAATGGCCAATGAAATACCGGGACTGAAAAACAACAATCCGGCAGGTGCATTTTACCTGTTTCCCAATGTGAGCTCGTTTTTTGGAAAAAGCTTCAACGGACATACGATTGAAGATGCTCGTGATCTGAGTTTCTACCTGTTGGAACAAGCCTATGTGGCAACCGTTAGCGGAACCGCCTTTGGAAATAAAAATTGCATTCGATTTTCTTATGCGACCAGTGATGAGTTGCTGGTGGAGGCCATGAAGCGAATTAAAAAGGCTCTTGCAGCGCTAAAATAGAGATTGATTTTTGATAAGTGCGATTTGTCCTCTATCTTTATAGTCTCTGAAGGAAACAACAGAACTGAAAGGTGAAGTTTCCCGATGGAATTGTATTTGTGAGTCTGGCAATAAAGAAGCTTTATAAACCGGGCTCATTTTTCAGCGGTTCATTTGTAATTAATAGGGAGTCCATGGCAAAAGAAACACAACCGATTCTTAATAAAAAAGGTAATATCATTGAGGTTTCCGACGGCCTGGTGCGCCAGAAAGAACACATTATTCTCAGGGATGTAAATCTGGAAGTCAAACCGGGAGAATTTGTTTACCTCATAGGTCGTGTGGGTAGTGGGAAATCTAGTCTGCTAAAAACGTTCTACGGAGATCTTCCGTTCACCGATGGCTATGGATTTGTTGCAGGTTATAGTCTAAAGTTACTGAAAACCCGGCAACTTCCTTTTCTTAGGCGAAAAATGGGGATTGTTTTTCAGGATTTTCAGTTGCTTACCGACCGGAATGTTTATGACAATCTTCAGTTTGTTCTGAAAGCCACAGGATGGAAAAATCAAACCGATATGGATCACCAGATTCGCGATGTTCTGTCGAAAGTGGATATGGTTCATAAAGGATATAAAATGCCGCATCAACTGTCGGGTGGCGAACAGCAACGTATTGGTATTGCCCGTGCACTGCTCAATAAACCCGATTTAATTTTGGCTGATGAGCCTACCGGAAATCTGGATCCCGATACGTCGGATGATTTGCTGGATTTACTTCACACCATCTGTAAAGAAGAGTCTAAAACGGTGGTGATGGCGACACACAATTACGGATTGATTAAAAAGTTCCCAGGACGCACCATTCGTTGTGAAAATACAAGGCTGGTGGAATCGGCTCAGGAAGAAATTGATTTTGATCAATTGATTGAATAAAAAGGCAAAGAGCATGGAGCATGGGGTATGGAGCAGAGAGCATGGAACATGGAGCAAAGGGGTAACTCTTCAGCTCATAAATATTCCGGCATAGATTTGATTAAGAGGCAAAAACTGTGTTACTTTGCAGCTTGTTTAACGAACAAAAAAGAATATAAGAATGGAAATTGCAAGAAACAAATTCGTATCGCTTTCATATCAATTGCGTCTCAATGGTGCCGAAGGTGATTTAGTAGAAGAAACCGGAGAGAACAATCCTTTACAATTCGTTTATGGAGCTGGAAAAATGATTGAGATGTTCGAGAAGAAAATCGAAGGTCTTAATGAAGGTGACAATTTTAAATTTGAATTAAAGGCAGACGAGGCTTATGGCCAGGTTAATACTGATGCTATTGTGGATCTGCCTAAAAATATTTTTGAAGTAGAGGGTCAGATTGATGATTCATTGCTCAAAGTTGGTAACATGGTGCCTATGCAGGATGCCAATGGTAACCGGTTGAACGGTATTGTTCTGGAAGTAACAGACGATACTGTAAAAATGGATTTTAACCATCCTTTGGCGGGCGATGATTTGCATTTTGCCGGTCAGGTACTGGAAGTGCGTGAAGCCACCGAGGACGAACTCGTTGAAGCTGTTGGCGGAGACGGATGTAGCTCTGGTTCATGTGGAGACGGATGTAGCTGCTAATATTTAAGCAAAATTTTATAGAAAAGGGTGTTTCATTGACTGATGGAACACCTTTTTTTTGCTCATGTAGCCTGCATCACCTATTTTTACAACTCATTTTTAGAAACGACATAAACAATTATACGATGGCAGGTAACACATTTGGCAGGATTTTTAAACTGACTTCTTTTGGTGAATCTCACGGACGTGGTGTTGGGGGAATTCTGGAAGGCGTAAAGCCCGGGTTGGAACTGGATATGGAATTTATTCAGCACGAACTGGATAGACGGCGACCGGGACAGTCGAAAATTACTACTCCCCGCGACGAAAAAGACCGGGTTGAATTTATTTCCGGGGTAATGGACGGAAAAGCCACCGGAACTCCTTTGGCCTTTGCCATCTGGAATAAAGACCAGAAGTCCAATGATTATGACAACCTGAAAGAACTGTATCGTCCTTCTCATGCCGATTACACCTATGATGCCAAATACGGAATCCGGGACCATCGGGGTGGAGGTCGTTCATCTGCCCGGGAGACTATTGCCCGGGTGGTAGCAGGTGCTATTGCCAAACTGATGCTGAAGGAAATTGAGGTGGACATCACCGCTTTTGTTTCCCAGGTGGGAGAACTGATTATGGAGGATATTCCCGCCGATTTGTCGACCATTGAATCCACCCCGGTTCGTTGCCCTGATACAGAGATGGCCGAACGCATGATAGATTACATTGATAATATCCGTCAGGATAAAGACTCCGTGGGCGGGGTCGTTAGCTGCGTGATTAAAAATGCTCCGGCAGGTCTGGGAGATCCGGTTTTCGATAAACTTCATGCCACTTTGGGACAGGCAATGCTTTCCATCAATGCCGTAAAAGGTTTCGAATACGGAATGGGCTTTAAAGCTTCTTCTATGAGAGGGTCGGAGCACAATGATGAGTTTTATACTGAAGATGGAACAGTTAAAACCCGTACCAATCGCTCCGGAGGGGTACAGGGGGGTATCTCCAACGGTGAAGAGATTGTTTTTCGCGTGGCCTTTAAACCTGTTGCAACCATTCTTAAAGATCAGAATACTGTGGATAAATCCGGCAATGAAGTGGTGATGAAAGCCCGCGGACGACATGACCCCTGTGTGGTTCCCCGTGCAGTTCCTATTGTGGAGGCTATGGCTGCTATGGTAATTTTAGACGCATGGCTGATGAATAAAACCTATCGGTAAGTTTTTGATTGGAAATAATATGTTGAAAAAACTTCCACTTCATTGGAAAATTATTATCGGCCTGGTTTTGGGAATAATTTGGGCCCTGGCATCCAGCTGGCTGGGGTGGGGCTCATTCACCGAGAGTTGGATTGCACCCTGGGGCCGGATTTTTATTGATCTGCTGAAACTGATTGCTGTTCCGCTGGTACTGTTTTCTATTATTGGTGGAATTGTTAGCCTTGGACATCCCCGGGACCTGGGGAGACTGGGTGGAAAAACGTTGTTGTTGTATCTGACGACCACCATTATTTCGGTTACGGTGGGGCTGGTGCTGGTTAATGTATTGGCTCCCGGCAAAGCCCTGGATAAAGAGGTAAGGCTCGAAAACAGAATGGCCTACGAACTTTGGCTTCAGGAACGGGGTATGAGGCCCAAAGACGGGCGCTGGTTTTCTCAGGACAGCACTTATCAGGAGGTATTAAACAAGGTTGTCGAAAAAAGTGGTTTTGAAGAAACCGAGGAGGTCAGAGTTCGTCTGGAAACAGCACAAAAAGCCAATGAAGATGGTCCTTTGGTATTTTTGGAGGAAATGGTGCCGGGGAATCTGTTTTTTAGCCTTTCCGATAACCGGAATATGTTGCAGATTATTTTTTTTGGAATATTCTTTGGAGTCGCCCTGTTGTTTATACCTGGCGAAAAGGCAGCTCCCCTCAAAAAGCTAATTGATTCTATTGCGGCGGTTTTCCTCAAGATGGTGGAGGTGATAATGGCCGCAGCTCCCTTTTTTGTTTTTGCATTAATGGCTGGAATGGTCAATCAAATGGCAGGGGGTAATCCTGGTCATGTGTTGGAACTGTTTAAAGGACTTACCTGGTATTCTCTGGTGGTGGTACTGGGCCTGGTAATTATGGCTTTTGTCATTTATCCGGCTTTTATGGCCTTTTTTGTCAAAGGGATGTCTTTTAGGGATTTCCTTAGGGGCATTAGTCCTGCTCAGATGCTTGCTTTTACAACCAGCAGTAGCGCTGCCACGCTTCCGGTGACCCTGGAGTGTGTGGAAGAGAATTTGAAAGTGGACAAGCGGATTTCCAGTTTTGTGTTGCCTATCGGGGCAACCGTCAATATGGACGGAACCAGTTTATACCAGGCAGTGGCAGTGGTTTTCTTGCGCAGATGCATCTGGTTGATTTGAGTATCGGTCAGCAGTTAATGGTTGTGCTTACGGCCACCCTTGCCAGCATTGGAGCCGCAGCCATACCCAGTGCAGGGGTAGTGATGTTGATGGTGGTTTTAAGCTCCGTAGGGCTGAATCCGGCATGGATAGGCATTATTCTGCCAGTGGATCGCATACTGGACATGATGCGCACGGTCGTGAATGTGACGGGTGACGCAACCGTCTCGACCATTGTGGATAAAACCACAAAACTTGAAGAACCAACCGAGTAATTCTTGTCAATCATAAAACATCGCGCCAAGCATCACTGATTTCCGTTTCAACTTATACGTCATCTTTTACATGACACAACACTAGGGGGGGCAATATGTTACAGACAAGGCTCTTCCACTTTTGTCGCTGAGATTTCTGATTCTTTACAATTACTGATTTCTCTTTTTTCACCAGTTATTATATCCGGCGAAAATGAGAAAATAAAAGTGGAACCTTTATTGACTTCAGAATGAAGTTTTATCTGACCATCTAATAGATTCAGGATTGCTTTGCAGATGGATAAGCCCAAACCTACGCCATCAGAGTTTGTGTTGCCGTTCGATGCGTTATTTAGTTGGCTGAAACGTTCAAAAATTTTCGCCTGTTGCTCTTTGGGTATTCCCGGCCCTGTGTCAAAAACAAAAAAATGTACCTGTTGATTTTTAAATCTTATTCCATAGCGGATTTCACCTTGCTGCGTAACCTTTATTGCATTGGTTATGAGGTTGGAGAATACCTGGAACAACAATGTCCTGTCACTTCTTATAATGGTATTCTTTAACTCTTCGGGAAGATCCTGTTCCAGATATAGATTGGTTTTATTGATTTGAGTGATATGGGCATTGTAAATTTGCGAAAATAAAGAAGCGACACAAAATTCTGAAGTATTTATTTCAACCAGTTTTGCTTCCAGTTTGGAAAGGTCCAGGATATTGTTGAGCATATTTAGCAAAAGGTCGCTGTTTTGCTTAATAATGTCAATATAATCGTGTTGTTCATTTCGGGATACGTCAGGGTGTTTGAGTAATTCCGCAAACCCAACGATGGCATTCATGGGTGTACGGATTTCATGACTCATATTGGCCAGATAAGCCGATTTTTGTCGATTGTCCTGTTCTGCCTGCTCTTTTTGTTGAATAATAATGCGTCGCGAATAGGAAAGAGCCGGCACTACTGCCAGAAAAAGAAATGAAACAACAACAAGAAAATCCAGAATTCGCTGTTCTGTTGATTGATATTGTAAAATCAAATCGGGAAAATAGAATTCCAGCAGAATGAGTGCAACCAGATTAACACCAATTAAAAGAGAGATATAGCCGGCTCCGGGTTTTGGCTCCATGTAAACAATGAGTGCCATGAATGCCATGAAAATAAGGGGAGACGGGCTCTTGGATCCTCCATTGTATATCCACATGCCATTGAGAGTAATTACGACAGAGAGATAAAAGAGGCTTTTGGCAATGGTCCGATACTTTTTTCCGGGATGACGGTTCAGATAAAAGACAATCAAAAGGATCAAACTTAGTAATCCACTCCAGGCAGCAACCATTGTGGGAAGACCGATGAGTAAATTAAAAACGGTACTTAAAGCGGCAAATAGAAAAGCCAGGCAGATGATGATACAAAAGAAATGTTCTGTAAAGTCGTCTTTTCCGGTTAGGATTCTTTTTATCAAACTATGTGCATGATCTTTAAACATACTGGGTTAAGCTTTTATTCCGCGCAAATTTCTAAAAATATCCCCAGATTGTAAAGTTATTTCATAAAAAAAATATATTTTTGTGGCCGTATTTGAGCAGTCAAGCAATATTTTCGGGGTGTAGCGCAGCCCGGTAGCGCGCGTCGTTCGGGACGACGAGGTCGTAGGTTCGAATCCTGTCACCCCGACCAAAAATTTAAAAAGCCACATGAACTTTTATGTTTGTGTGGCTTTTTTTGGTGCTTTCCCGTTCTCAAAGAGGGAAGAAAAGGACCACATCCAAAATCCGGTTGTTTTTTATGTTATTTAAATAAACGTGTTGCTTTCTTGGTTATGAAACAATTCAGGCTAAAAAAAATGGACTTATTTAAAAGGAACTGAAAACTGAAATTCTCATTAATTCCAGTCCGAAAAAAGTTTGGGCTATCCTCACCGATTTTGAAAATTTCCCTTTCTGGAATCCTTTTATCACTTCTATTAAGGGTGAAGTAGTACCGGGAAAGAAAAAATCGGTAAGGATTGTTCCTCCTGGATCTAGAGGTATGATCATTAAACCTGCGATTAAAACTTTTAACCCCAACCGTTAGTTAAGCTGGCTGGGGTGATTGTTTGTAGCCGGTATTTTTGATGGAAAACACTCTTTCAAATTAATCGACAATGAGAACGTGACTACAACTTCCATTCACAGTGAGAATTTCAACGGACTACTTGTGGCTTTTCTGAAAAAAATGATTGACAAAAAAGTGAAAACAGGCTTTAAGATGATGAATGAAAAATTGAAAGAAATAGCAGAACAATAACCTTTTTAATCATACATTTTAAAGCTCAAATAATTATGGAGGAAGAATATGCCGGAAACATAACGGTTGATGAACTCGCCAATAAGCTCTATGCCAGTAGAAGAACTTTTGAGCGAAGATTTAAAAACTCATCAGGAAATGCCATTTCGAAGTACTTACAACGGGTTCGTGTGGAAGTAGCAAAACGACACTTCGAAGAAGGTGGGAGTCCGGTCAAAGAAGCCATGAACCATGTTGGGTATTCCGATGCAAAGTCTTTTAGTTCCGTTCTCAAAAAATATGTAGGACTAAGTCCAGTAGAATAGAAAGCCCGATACGCTCAATCATCTTCGCATTTGCCTATTGAACGGTCTTGCAAGTCATAATTAATTTGCATTAAACACAAATCAATAGCAGATCTGAAAAATCAAAAAATCATTCCAAATCTTTGGTTTGACATGCAGGCAAAGGAAGCCGCGGAATTTGACACCACAATATTTCCGAATTCCAAAACTGGGAAATCTACTTACTATGGCAAGGAAGGTTATGAAATTCATGGTATGCCTGAAGGCTCCATTCTTTCCGTTGATTTTGAACTGGATTCTTTCAAATTCATTGCCTTAAAAGGTGGGCCGGTTTTTCAGTTTAATTCGTCCATAACTTTTTTCGGTGTTTGTGAAACGGTCAAAGAGATGGATGACCTTTGGAAAAAGCTTATAGAGAACGGACAGGAATTAATACCCCTCGATAATGAGATGGTGGAAAAAGCTGTCCAGTCGGGCGGTAAAATTTATTCCGAGCCTCAGGATCACGGCTGGATGTATCAAAAATCCTTTGCCGATCCGGATGGACACAAATGAGAAGTAGTATGGATGAATTCGAATTAATTAAATCAGGGAAATATGGAAATAATTTGCAGAGAAGATTGTGGAAATGCTCCACTAAAAGAGTTGATACGTGACTATAACATAGCTTTCGCAAAAGGGGATGTTAATAGTATCGCCGACAAACTTACCGATGATATGGTATGGGAAATGGTGGGTGACAGCAATTTGACAGGAAAAGAGAATGTTACGAAAGCTCTTGAAGAGATGAAAGATCACACCGCTTCGACCATCGTTATTGACAACATCATTACACATGGGAAAACAGCTTCCTGTAACGGAAAATCTGTAATGGCTCAAAATGGAAAAGAGTTTTCTTTTTGCGATGCGTACGAGTATGATAAAAGCGGTGAAAATGCCCGGATTAAAAAAATGGCATCATAATTTAATAAAAACGGGGTAATTAAAGAATAACTCAGTAGAATTTCTCCGTACATATTTGTTTTGAACTTTTAGGGGCTGTCTCCGCGCAACCCATAAAATATTTTTTTACCTTCTATATTCATAAATATGTTCAGGTATCAGGAAATACAAGCAACCACCGACCCATTTGATGCAGAAAATAATGAACTGGTTTTTAATCAAATTTGGCGAGGACAGTGGTATTTTGCCGGTAGTTGGACATCGGAAAAGATAAATACTGAATATTGCAGGTTAGTATCCGGCAGGCAAAAAACTCAGAGTGGTTGAAATTGATGAATAGGTGGTGATAACCGGCAATTATTTTCTTCAATTTTACTTCTTTGGAAAATAAAGCTAAAAAAGTTAATTTTACTATTAGAATTAAACTAACCACTATGTTCCAAAAACCTTTTTCAAGCCCTGCTCGCCCATACAATTTCTTCAAAGAAAAATGCTTTTTAGAAATGTTCCCGTTTTCAAAACCTTTTCATTTAGAACTGAACTATTCACCTTTTAAAACAAAGGATTAATAACAGTCCCTAGGTGCATTTATAATATAGCTGGGACATTAAAACGGACATAACCGATAAACCGATAAACCGATAAAATTTACCATTATGAAAAGTAGAATACTAACCATCATTTTTTTATTGACTGCTGTCAGTTCATTTTCTCAATTGAAAGATAATCTTTTGCGAGTTCAAGGTAACGCAATTATCAGTGAGGTTCCAGAATTGATGTTAGTTGATATAACTATTAACTCAAAAGATACTGTTTATTCAAAATGTTCAGATTTACTAGTTACCTATTACAACCAACTCGAAAAGGCATTTGCCAGAAATGGAATTTCAAAAGAAAATTTAAAATCTAGTGGATTGAATATTACGGAGAGTTATTCATGGTCCCAAGAAACAAGAACTCGAGAACAAGATGGATATTCAGGAAACCTCACAGTGATTCTTGAACTTCCATATAATTCAAATTCTTTGAATACAGTAATGAAAACCTTAAAAAACACAGGATTTCCAACAGCATATTATTTATCTTTCAAACTAAGTAACCAGCAAAAAAACGAGTTACTAAAACAATCAATTGAATTGGCAATTGATGATGCAAAAAAGAAAGCAAATTACATAGCCGGGTCACTGAATATCAGACTATCTAAAATTAAAGATATAAATTTTGGATTTTCAAACTATCAAGATGATTTACTCACAAACGAACCACCAATATTTTACATAGTCGAAGAAGAAGAGGGAAGTCAGCAAGACTTAAATCTAAATCCAAATAAAATAGAAATAAAAAAGACCATTGGAGTTATTTGGAATATTGAAGATTAACGACGCCACAACAAACCATCTTAGCTCAAAGTTGTGGACTGGCGATAAAAAATTAAGTGTAGGATTAAAAAAGAAAAAATATTTCAGAACAATATCGACAAATGAATTGTATGATTTATTCATTGAGAAGGAATTACGAAAGAAAAGAACCTAATTTCATACGATAATACTATCAGATCCTTAGGACAAATAGAATAAAAAAACACACATGCCGAAGAATAAAACGGTGAGCAACAAAGCTGTGATACGCCAGCCATGCCATCCACTGCATATTGAGGGCTTCGTTTTACCTTCTCACATGCGTTCAAACTGATAAAATCAAAGCTGGTCTGAGTGCCCCAGGCAAGGTGAATGTAGCCAGGTCGTTTGGAACAATTTAACAAAACGCATACACAGATAATGAACAGACTTGACAGACTAACCAGCATTCTCATACAACTTCAATCAAAACGACTGATTACCGCTCGTGAAATAGCTGGACGATTTGAAGTTACAAACAGGACCATTTACAGAGATATTCAAACATTAAGACTTGCGGGTGTTCCAATTGGTGAAGAAGAAGGAAAAGGTTATTTCTTAGTTGAAGGCTATCGGTTGCCTCCCGTAATGTTTACAACCGAAGAAGCAAGAGCTTTGATAACAACTTGTAAAATATTAAACTATCATACCGAAGATTCCCTTAAAAAAAATTACGAATCGGCACTTTTGAAAATAAAGGCAGTTTTATCACCCAATGACAAAGAAAAATTAGAATTTCTGGATTCAAGAATCGGATTTCAAAAATCCTGGGCACCTACAAGTTTGTATTTAGACAGTATCCAGAATTCAATTACAGAAAGCGAAAAACTGAAAATAAAATATCAGTCAAGAGGAGAAGAGCAAATTACAGAACGAACAATTCGACCTTACGCCGTTTACTTTAGCGGTGCTGTTTGGACAACTATTGGCTTTTGTGAGTTACGACGAGAAATAAGAGAGTTTCGGCTTGACAGAATAAAAGAACTCAAAATTCAACAAACTCATTTCAAACCCGACAAGACTTTCAGCATTGAACACTATTTAGAAGAACGTTCAAAAAGATTATTTTTAAACCCCTGACAAAAGGCTGTCCTATGTGCCTTTTATCTTTGTTTCAAATTCAAACAAAAAGGAATATGAAAGCAATTTTTTTTATCGTCATTGCTTCACTTTTAGGAAGTTTAAGCGAGGCACAAACACCAAAAGGCATGACAGCAAAACAAATCACAATCAGAGACAAACAAGTTGAAATCAATTATTTTCAACAGGGACAAGGCGACACAACAGTTTTGTTTTTACACGGTTGGTGTATTGACGGAACTTATTGGAAGAATCAAGTAGAATATTTTTCTCAAAATTACAGTGTTTATGCAATTGACCTACCGGGATTTGGCAAATCAAAAGCCGAAAGAACCAATTGGACCATTGAAGAATATGCCAACGATGTAACAGCATTTATTGACACCATGAACCTTAAAAATGTTGTAATCATTGGACATTCTATGGCAGGTGAAATTATGCTACAAACCGCATTAACCAACAATCCAAGAATTGTCGGAGTTGTAGGTGTTGACAATTTCAAATTTATTGACGTTGAATTTACACCGGAACAGATGAAACAAATGACCGATTTTTTTCCTATGCTTGAAAAGGATTTTAAAAATTCGGCACCGGCATATGCAGATATGATGCTTTTTCACCCAACAACATCCAGGGAAGTGAAAGACAGAGTAAAAACTGATTTTGCAAATAGCGATTCCGTTATTGGCTATGGAGCATTTATGAACCTAATGCAATACGCATCGACTGAAGCACAAAGATTAGAACAGCTTAATTACAAGTTGTATTTAATAAACAGTGACAGTTTTTCAATAAACGAAACCGGACTGAAAAACCATTGTAAAAATGGTTTTCAAGTGGAGACTATCTCTGCAACGGGACATTATCCAATGATAGAAAAACCCACAGAGTTTAATTTAATATTAGAAAATTTGTTGAAAGGAATGATTTAAACTACTGCTGGCAGTCGGTCGGAAAATATTGGGGGTTAGATGTTTGGCTATGCGTATCACTCGCTGATAATGGTCGTTCGGTTGATAGGTTCGTATCTCAGCAACCCCAAAATTTCATTTTGTCAAACGTTGAACGCAAGCCAGACAACCATCCTGCAAAAGCTAATTTGTATAAATTGCTTTTATGAGGATGATGAATTGATTGGTTATGGAGTTAAGTTCAAAAAGAATGGGGTATACGCGAATGTTCATTTGATTAAGCTCAATACAAGTACAGGCCAATTTAGTGCTGGATTTGCTAACGGAGGATTCCTGACTAATAAAGTAGAAGTATATGCAGAGAATAAATGGATTGATAAAAAAATGTTGATTTTCGAAGCAAAAGATGAGCTAGAAATGCTTGAGGATAAATATATTTTGAAAGGGGAAGAAAAATTAATGTCAGCTAAAAATGAGGTAATTGAAGCAGCTGAATTCATAATACATTTAGAATAAATTTATTTTTGAAAAGATAAAGCCAGCGTTTAACTATGCTATCATTCTCCAGCCGCGGCATTCACAGCGTATTGAGGACTTCGTTTTACTTCTCACATGTTTTTGGGCTGATAAATTCACGGCTGGACCTAAGGCCACGCCCAGAACCGTATTGCCGGGAAGTTGGGACAAACCCGGAAAATGACCGTACAATGAATTGTTGTACTTACCGGGATGCTAATGCTTTTCCATATATTTGATGGTTATACAGAGGTGGTTCACGAGATATTTGGCCTTTTCTTTGTTATATCTTCAGTCTTCCACATCATACTCAATTGGAAAGCCTTAAAAATTCATTTACAGAAGGGTGTTTTCATTCCTGCAGCATTGGGCTTAACAGTTATATCTGTTTTATTAATATTCCAATCCGAAAGTCGATGCTATTATTTTTGAAAGAATAATAAAAGCACCAATTAATGATGTATTCAATGTGTAACAGGTTGATTATTTCGTAGCAGTTAAAAGCAAAAGGAATATCAATTGATGAAGCCGAAACAATAGAGAATATCTGGATTAACAATGATGCAGATCCTGAAGAAGTATTTGATTTGATGGCAGAATAATTGGCATCGGTAAAATGAGAAAGAATTGCAGTCCTTTTTTGGAAAATAAGTCAAAAAAGTTAATTTTACCATTAGCACCAAACTAACCACTATGTCCCAAAAACCTTTCTCAAGCCCTGCTTACCAATTCCATTTCTTCAAAGTTAAATACTTTTTGGGAATGTCCCGTTTCAGAATACCATTTCATATTTCCAAAACTATTTCACAAAACTTCCTAATTGGAACTTAGTCGGGCAACTGCTGTCATTATGCAAGGTAAATAACAGTACATAGGCGCGTTTATTTTATAGCTGCCCACCATTTAAAATACGATGTAGTTTGGAAATCCCCATAAAACAGAAAAAACGCTTTAAAATTTCATTGTAGCAAATGAATTGATAATGAAATGATTTCAGATGGATAGTTTATGGAAATGATTGAAAACATCTAACGGGCAACAAGAAAAACGACGCCAATCTCCAGTGAATTTTGTATATTTAAGGAAAATGAATCGCTTATGATACTTGAAAGAACAAAAGACGAAATATTGGTAAGATTACCAGCAAATATGGACATCACCGAGCTTCAAAACATGTTGGATTATCTTGATTACAAAGAAAAAACAGCAAATTCAAAAGCTACTCAAAAGCAAGTTGATGAATTGGCTCAAACCGTGAATAAGAAAATGTGGACTAAATTCAAAGCTCAACGGAATAAGTAATGAAAATAGTCGTTGACTCAAATATTGTTTTTAGTGCCATCCTAAATTCACAGGGGAAAATTGCACAATTAATCATAAACGGTTCAAAATATTTTTCCTTTTTCAGCGTAAGTCTGCTTAAAGAAGAAATTCTTAATCATAAAGATAAACTACTATCTATTTCGGGATTAACCGAAACTCAGTTTGAATCTTCCTTTTCTCATATTGCTTCAAGAATAAAATTCGTTGATGAAATCTTGATTTCCGACCAAGATTTGGAAAAAGCCACGAGATTAACTAAAGATATCGATGAAAATGATATTTTGTTTGTCGCTCTGACAAACCATCTTGGCTCAAAATTGTGGACTGGCGATAAAAAATTAGGTGTAGGATTAAAAAAGAAAAAATATTTCAGAACAATATCGACTAATGAATTATATGATTTATTCATTGAGAAGGAATTACGAAAGAAAAAAACCTAATTTCATACTATAATACTATCAGATTATTAAGACTAATAGAATTAAAAAACACATACCGAGGAATAAAACGGTGGGCAACAAAGCTATATACACCAGCCGGGGTATCCACAGTATATTGAACGTTTCGAATTACTTTTTCACAGGCGTTCATTCTATTAATTTCACAGAGGGTCTGAATGCCACCTCCGGGGCATTTTGCCGAGCGTAGTAGGCTGAGAGAAACCGCAGGACTCAAAAAGAGTGCGGAACGGATTCCCAAGCCGAATTCTCTTTTGGGAAAATATTTATGACACTATCTGATAATCGAAGAAACATTTTATCTACTACTACATCCCGTAAGCCATGGTCTCCATAATTAGTCAAATTAAAGGGTTTTTGCTATTTTTAGCTCACGAAACCAAAAACTTTTCGGAGTCCCTTTGAACGGCCTGAAAAAGCTTCCACCACTGAAAAACAGACATGGGATTATTATTGAAATACACGCTGATAACCATATTTTGGCTGACAGCTGTGGCCGCCAATGCCGAACTGACCAAGAACATGTTTGACATCAGACACCTTGGTTATTCGGAAGGGCTCAGCAGTCAACGGGTGTTTTCCATTGTCGAAGACCAGCACAGTGCCATTTGGGTGGCTACCAAAATTGGGATAGATCGGTACAACGGTGAGGTAGTAAAAAGCTATACTTTGCCTGGGAACTTTTATCACGGCGATATGGCGGGGCGACGATTGCGTTTGTGGTACGACGAGCACAACGGACTATGGGCCTATGACCATACCGGCAGAATTTTTCAATACTCCACTAAAGATGATGCCTTTGAATTGAAGTTTTCGCTTGGAGAAGCCATTGGTGGCGAAATCATCCTCAATAAGGTGTTTATTGACAAAAAGGGTTGTTTATGGATGGGACTGAGCAAAGGGCTGTATAAAAAAGAAAAGGAGGGCAACATCGTTACCGTCCTGGACGATCGGTATGTGAATGACATTGTGGCTGATTCATCCTCTGTTTACGTAGGTACTTCCACCGGCGTGGTAAAGCTTACTTCCCAACAGGAAGCCAACTGGCTGGTAAAGGAAGAAGATGTCCAGAGCCTTTACTACCACAGCGCTGATCAGGAACTCTGGATCGGTACCTTCAACAACGGCCTTTGGGCGTTAAATCTGGACAACTTGTCTTTGCTGTCGTTAAAAGGAAAAAGTTCCGGTTTTTTAAATCCAATACGGGCTATTACCGCCTACGATACCCAAACGATGTTGGTGGGAGTGGATGGCGGCGGCGTTTACACGGTTGACCTGCTATCGAAAGAACCCCATTTGCTGATGAGCACCGAGGACAGCACCGACATCTACCTTCGAGGCAACGGCATTTATGCTGTTACCACCGATCGCCAGGGTAACATCTGGATTGGCAGCTACTCCGGAGGGGTATCTGTGGCCATTCGCGCGGGTTATCCCACCCGAATACTGAAACACGAAAGAGGCAATCAACATTCAGTGGCCAACAACAACATTAACGGCATTGAAGAAGACAGTAATGGCGACCTGTGGTTTGCCACCGACAACGGTATCAGCATATTAAATGAGAGTGCCAATACGTGGCACCATGTATTGCAAGGAACCGTAGTGGTTACCCTGTGCCGGGCCCACAGCGGAAACATTTGGGCCGGCACTTATGGCGACGGAGTTTACCTGCTGGATCAGAAAGGGCAGCGGCTCCAACATCTTACCCAACAACAGGAGGAGCTCACTACCAATTACATTTTCTCCATCAGGCAGGACCCGGATGGGGATATATGGTTGGGCGGGCACAACGGCTGGTTGATGCTGCTCGACAAGGAGGGCCGGCACAAGCAAACCTACGACATTAAATGGATTCACTCCATAGAAATCGTTTCTCCGAACCAAGTGGGTGTTGCTACTGTAAATGGGTTTTATCTGGTAAATAAGGTGACCAACACGGTGAAAAGATACGCCTCCTTCCCCGAATTTCAGAATCAAAATGCCAGTGCTTACATCATTTCCATGTTGTTCAACGAAGACCAGACCGTTTGGCTGGGTACCGAAGGCGGAGGCTTAAATCTCTATAACCTGAGCACCGGCGAAACCAGGATTTTTACCACGCGGGAAGGCTTGCCCTCGGATGATGTCTACAGCCTGCAAAAAGATGCGCTGGGCCGTCTGTGGATGAGTACCGCCAAAGGATTGGCGCTGATGAAAAACAACGAAGTGTCAAACCTCAATTATTTGGGCGATGTAGATAAGGAATACAACAAATCCGCTTTTGCAAGGCTTTCCGACGGACGCTTTGCTTACGGTAGCACCAATGGTGCGGTACTGGTGAAGCCCGAAGCCATTGCCCAGACCGACTATGAGGCCCGTCTGCGTTTAACCGGTCTGGCCATTGATTACCTCGACTCCGAAAAGGAAAAGATTTGGCGGCCGGTTCTGCACGATATGGTAACCCGGGGCGCTGTGGAGTTACCCTACCGGCACAACTCCTTTGCCATCCATTTCGAATCCATCAATTACCGTTTTCAGCGCGACATCAATTACCAGCACATCCTCGAAGGCTACGACAAAACCTGGAGCAATTCATCGCCCGATGGCACTCTTCGTTACACCAACGTGGCACCCGGCACTTACCTGTTAAAAGTCCGAAATCTCCGTCGAAGTAACGGAGAGATAATTGAAGAAAAAAACCTGTTTCTGACCGTCGCTGAACCATGGTGGAACACCTGGTGGGCCCGGATCATCTACCTGGCAATGGCAGGCTCGGTACTCTATTTCATTTTTCGCTACAACAGCAATAAGCTTCAGAAGAAACACGACGAAGACAAAATCAAGTTCTTCATCAATACGGCCCACGACATTCGGACACCGGTTACCCTTATCATGGCACCCCTGGAGGATCTGGGCCGGGTTTCAGGGCTCAGCGACAAAGCCCAATACTACCTTGACATGGCGCGTAACAATACGCAGAAGTTGAATACCCTCATCACCCAACTGCTCGAATTTGAGAAGGTGGATATCACCAGGCAAAAAATAAGCCTCTATCCGATGCCTCTCAACAGCATCCTGGAGGAAGAGATTGTTGGTTTCCAGTCTTATTGCGATAACAAACAGCTTCACCTAAATCTTAACCTGCCCGATGAAGAGGTGGGTATCAAAGGCGACCGGCAACTTCTGGGTATGTTGCTCGACAACCTGCTTTCCAATGCCTGTAAATACACTCCGCCCCGGGGGGAAGTCAGTTTGGCTTTAGCCGCAACCAAACGAAAAGCCATCATCACGGTCCGTGACAGTGGTATGGGCATTCCCAAAAAAAGCCAAAAATACCTGTTCAAGAAAGTTTACCGGGCTGAAAACGCCCAGAAGTCACAGGAGAAGGGCACTGGGTTCGGACTGTTGCAGGTTCACCGAATCGTTAAAATACTGGGTGGGAAAATCAGTGTTCAGTCGGAAGAGGACCAGGGAACGGCTTTTACCATCCTCTTGCCAAGAACCTACGACCGTCCAGAATTGGTACCGGAACCAAGCTTTGCCGCCAGCCAATCCGTTTCATCCGAACACCCTCGTTTGGCTTCTCAGGAACAGCAGGGGATAACGAAACATAAGGGCGAACAACCCGGAGATACCCTACTCATTGTTGAAGACAACGAAACGCTCCGGTATTACTTACGTCACACTTTTGACGACGAATACCGGGTAATCGACGTTGCCAACGGTCAGGAAGCCCTGGACAGTCTCAGCAACGAATATCCCGATCTAATTCTTTCGGATGTTATGATGCCGGGTATTCAGGGTGATGAGCTTTGTCGCATGGTCAAGGACAATCCTGATACAGCAGGCATTCCCTTTGTGCTCCTCACCGCCAAAGCAACTCACGATGCCACAGTGGAGGGACTGAAGAAAGGGGCCGACGACTACATCCCCAAACCTTTCAGTACGGAGATATTGAAACTAAAAATACAGGGCCTGATAGAAAACAGAAAAAGGCAAAGAGCTTTTTTCATGCGTCAAGCCCTCCGGAAAGTCGGTGCCAAAAAGGAAGAGTCTAGGTGTGAACAGGAGTCGCCAACCACCGAAGAAGTCGTCCCGGGACTGTCCGAAAACGACCGCAACTTTGTTGACCGCGCTACCCATCTGGTCATTGACAACATAAGCAACACCGATTTTACCATCGACATTCTTTGTCGCGAAATGGCTATGAGTCGCACTCTTTTCTATAACCGACTTAAATCGCTTACCGGTAAAAGTCCTCAGGAGTTCATACGACTCATCCGACTTCAAAAATCTGCCGAATTGTTAAAATCTGGCAAAAATGTTACAGAAACTGCAATCGACTGTGGCTTTGTAAATCCCAAGTATTTCAGTTCGTTGTTTAAGCAACATTTTGGGGTACAGCCAAGCAAATACCAGTAAGCGAGCCATTTTCACCCCCTATACTCTTCTGTTTTTATGTCAAAAGTGATAGCTGTCAAACCTTGTTTGTCAGCTATCAAACCTCCTTTTTAACAGTAGTTAGCATATTTGTGCCGACCTCATTTTTCATGAGGCGAACAGGGAAAGCATGCCAACAACTTTCACACACACACTAAATATTTTTTCCACAAGTATGTATCACACATTAATCACAACTTAAGAAAAATTGAAACATGAGGAGTTTATTGACATTACTGATTTTCACAAGCAGTTTCATCCAGACGGCCTGCTCTCAGAAGGAGGATGTTTCCTCTCCGGAAGACAAACAGGAAACTCATCGGTTTATGGATGATTTTGACTTTTTCGACGAAAAAGTATGGACCAAAGAAACGCACGAGCCGGGCTGGGTCAATCAGGAACTGCAGGCCTACCGACCCGCCAACGTAGCGGTGGGAACCGACAACGGTAAGTCGGTGCTTATTCTGACGGCCGAACGCAATGGCGACAAAATCTACTCCGGACGCGTCAACAGTCAGGGCAAATTTAATTTTAAGTACGGCCAAATAGAGGCCAGCATAAAATTGCCTAAAACAGCCAATGGCTTGTGGCCGGCATTTTGGATGATGGGCGACAACGGTAAAAACTGGCCAGCCTGTGGCGAAATCGACATTCTGGAAATGGGCGAGCGCAATGGCATCCTCAATGGAACCACCGAAACTTATTACAACACGGCCATCCATTATGGACCTGATATGGCTTCGCACCGCCAGGAATATCACGGCGCCAACTTTTCTCACAGCTTGCAGGATGGCGAGTACCATACCTATACATTGGACTGGACCGAAGACAAGCTTACCATCAGTATCGACGGGATTGAATTCAAAACCTTTGACATCGGCTCCAAGAGCGAGCGTCAAGAATACTTCAGAGACCCCGGCTTCATCCTGTTCAACTTAGCTGTAGGAGGTGCCTTCCCTGACATTCACGACCTCAATGAACTGACCGCCTTGAAAGACGGTGAAAAAGCTTACATGTACATCGATTGGGTAAAAGTTTATTAATCCTTTGCAAAAGATCTATGAAACGAGCATGGTAATAACATCTCACTTACGAGCATGATTATCTCAGCGAGTTCTATATGGCAATTAAAAAACAAATTGAAGGCATATGAAAGAAAGTAAACTAAAAATGGTATTGTTCTGTGGAACAATGTTCCTCATGCTGTTGGGGAGTACCCAACATCTGAGCGCATCCTTACCGGAAAGCCGTCTGCTTTTACAAGAAGACGGAAAGGTTACCGGTACAGTATCCGATGCCGTGGGCACAGTTCCCGGTGTAACCCTTATTGAAAAAGAAAATCCGACCAACGGAACCGCTACCGACATGAACGGCCGTTTCACTCTGGACATTCCCGTAGGTTCCACATTGGTCGTTAGTGCTATTGGCTATAAAACTCAGGAAATAGCCATCACCGACACTCAGATGTCACTGAACATCGTGTTGGAAGAAGACACCAAGCTGCTCGACGACGTAGTGGTTACAGCTTTGGGCATAAGAAGAGAACGCAAAGCTCTGGGTTACGGCCTGGAGGAGGTAGATGGCGCCGACTTGACCAAAGCAGGGGAGACCAATGTCATCAACTCAATGGCCGGACGTGTGGCCGGACTGGTTGTCAGCCAAACCGCTGGCGGACCCTCAGGATCTACCAGAGTTATTCTGCGTGGTAGTACCGAAATGACCGGCAACAACCAACCCCTGTACGTTATCGATGGTGTGCCTCTGGACAACACCAACTACGGCAGTGCAGGAACCAGCGGAGGTTACGACCTGGGCGATGGCATCTCCAGCATCAACCCCGACGACATTGAAAACATGTCGGTACTGAAAGGTCCCGCCGCATCAGCGCTTTATGGTAGTCGCGCCAGTCACGGTGTTATCCTTATCACCACCAAAAAAGCCGATGGCAAAGAAAAGATTAGCGTGGAGTACAACGGAACGCTGACCTTTGATACTCAGTTGGCCAAATGGGACGATATTCAACAGACTTACGGAATGGGAAGTTCCGGTACCTACAGTATCGATGCCGTATCCAACACCAACAAGAGCTGGGGCCCAAGGGCAGACGGCGGAAATATGCTTAACTATTATGATGGTGTTGAACGACCTTACCTCATTATCCCCGACAACACCTCGAATTTTTTCCGTACCGGGAATACCGCTACCAACTCAGCCATTGTTAATGCCCAAAGTGGTAAAACAGGCGTGCGTTTCACCATTACCGATATGCGCAACAACGATATTGTGCCGGAGGCTTTTATGAGCCGGGACGTATTTAACCTTCGTACACATACTTCATTGGGAAAGGTCGATATGGACCTTAGTGCTAATTACACCTTCGAAGATGTGAAGAACAGACCGGCCCTGGGCGACAGTAAATCGAACATCGGGAAAAACCTGATGACCCTGGCTACCACTTATGACCAGAATTGGTTGAAGACATACGAGGACGCAGACGGCAACTATGCCAACTGGAACGGAATGGACCCCTACAACGTGAATCCTTACTGGGATATTTACAAGAACTACAACAAGTCGCACAAAGATCTTTTCCGCCTCAACGGTAAGGTGCTATGGAACCTGAACGACCACCTGAAACTTCAAGGAACTGTGGGTAGCGAACTCAACTGGTTCGAGTTCGACGATTTTAAAGCACCCACCACTCCCGGTTTTGAAGCAGGTCGTTTGCAAAACAGCAACTATCGCAACAGCATGTACAACGTGGAGTTTCTGGCACTTTACAACAACAACTGGGGCGACTTCGACTTCAACGCTACTCTGGGAGGCAACATGTACAAGGTTGACAATCTTACCACCGTGGTTAATGCGCAAGATATGCAGATTCGCGATGTAGTAGCTCTGATGAGTTTTAACGAAACCAGCATCAACCAATACAGCTATCGCAAACAAATTAATTCGGCATTCGGCGCCCTCAATCTGGGCTGGCGACACATGCTGTATCTGGATGCAACCCTGCGTACCGACCAGTCATCAACACTCCCGGCAACCAATAACGTGTACACTTATCCCTCGCTTTCGGGTAGTTTTGTGTTTTCTGAACTCCTGAAGTTGGGCAATACACTGCCCTACGGAAAAGTGCGCCTGTCGTGGGCACAGGTAGGCAGCGACACCGATCCCTATCAGTTGGGACTGGTTTACAGCAAATCGAATCTTACCTATCCTGGTTACACCATCGGTTTCATCGACAACAACACAATTCCCAACAAGGAGCTGATGCCGACTATTACCAACTCCTTTGAAGCAGGTTTGGAAATGAAACTTCTGGACAACCGTATGGGGCTGGATTTCACCTATTACACACAAATCAGTGAAAATCAGATCATGGGTATGGCTACCTCCTGGACTTCAGGATACAATTACCGCCTGATTAACGCCGGCGAAATTGAAAACAAAGGAGTGGAAATATCCCTCAACACCCGTCCGGTTCAGATGAAGGACTTCTCGTGGGATGTTAATTTGAACTTCGCAAAAAACAGCAACATTGTAAGAAAGCTGGTTGACGATATGGACATGATTGAACTGGAAAAAGCAGCCTGGCTGGATGTCCAGGTAGCCGCCATGGTGGGCGAAAACTTCGGTTCCATCGTTGGTCCTGACTTCCAACGCAATGAAAACGGCGATGTCCTGATCGATGCCAATACCGGCCTGCCCCAATACGACAAAAGCAACCACGTACTGGGTAACGCCTCGTGGGACTGGACCGGCGGTCTGGGAACCACGCTTACATACAAAAATGTTTCTCTTTGGGCCCTTTTTGATGTGAAAGTGGGAGGGGACCTTTACTCCATGTCGGCCCGCTCCGCACATGAATCGGGCAAGGGAAATGCCACCCTGCTGGGACGCGAAGAATGGTACAAGTCGGAAGAGGCCAGACAGGCAGCCGGGGTTCCAAAGGGAGACCAGTGGACACCCACCGGCGGCTACGTTGCACCTGGTGTAATCGACAACGGCGATGGTAGCTACCGCCCTAACGACATCTACATCAATCCTGAAGACTACTGGATGAGCGTTAGTCGCAATGCCCCCTCCATGTTCATCTACGATAACTCCTACGTGAAATGTCGTGAGATATCCTTGTCCTATAACGTGCCCCAAACCATATTGGGAAATGCCTTTAAAGCACTTACCGTCTCTGCTGTTGCCCGAAATCCCTTCATTGTTTGGAAGAATATTCCCAACATCGACCCGGATTCGAACTACAACAACACCACCGGTATGGGACTGGAGTACGGCTCTTTACCCTCGCGAAAAAGCTATGGTTTTAATGTCAATGTTAAATTCTAAGCCGCGTTCGGTTTTACATTCCTAAAACAATGGACACGCTAAAAATAAAAAAGATGAGATACAAACAATACTATATCACAGTATTATTGGTGGTTTCGGCGCTATTCTTCGGCGGATGCAGCGATGAATACCTGGAGAATCTGAATACCGATCCGTCCAAGGCCGCCACCATTGACCCCAACGCACAGCTGACCACTGCGCAGTTGCAGACCTATGGAGACCTCGGCATGGTAGAGATATACCGGAACTACCTCTATGGCTTCAATCAGCATCTGATGGGATCCTGGAACACCACCAATTATGGTGGACGACATACCGTCGATAACAATGAAATGAGTCGAATCTGGACCAGTTTCTATACCAATGCCATCAAAAACCTTACCGATGGTGTGGCACGGACTGCCGACGACTCCACCAGGGTGAACATCAACTCTGCCTTGCGCATTTACCGGGTTTACATGATGTCGCTGATTACCGACATCTATGGAGATGCTCCCTACAGTGAAGCCGGCATGGGCTATCTCGACGGCAAATTCAACCCCCGTTACGACACTCAGGAAGAGATCTACAACGATTTCTTTGCGGAACTGACGGCTGCCGTTGATGCTTTCGACAGCGGGAATGACCAGATTACCGGCGATGTCATCTTCGATGGCAACCTGGGCAATTGGAGGAAACTGGCCAACTCACTCCGTCTGCGCTATGCCATGCGCATCTCTGATGTTGCGCCCGAAAAAGCACAGGAAGAGTTTCAAAACGCCCTCCAGGCAGATGGCGGCATTATGGAAACAGCCGGCGACGATGCCCTGATTCAATACCTGTCCATCGCCTTCAGCTTTGGACAAGAGGCCTACGCCGATTTTCGCGGTAACGCCCTTTCGCAACTTCTCTTTGGCAACGACCCTGCAAACAATCCCAGTTACCTGTGTGCCACCTTTTTCAACCAAATGTATGAAAACGGTGACCCCAGGACTTTCAGGATTGCACGCTGTTACTACGACGGACTTATGAGTGCCACCAGTCCCGATAATCGCATCGATCTGACGCAGGAAATGCTCGATAAAGGCATCGCCTTTGAAGCACGCGAACCGGGTGCCTACTCATGGGAACCCTGGCCTCCTGGATACGAAAGTGACATCCTGAAAGAGTTGGCCGAAAGCAATCCTTCCATCGATCCTTTCGTTGCCCGCGAAACCGAGCCCAAGCTGGCCAATAATTTTCTCCGAGGCGACAATCCCGGTGTGGTAATGACTTCTGCAGAAGTTAAGTTTCTGCTGGCAGAAGCTGCCCTTAAGGGATGGAACGTTGGCGGCAGCACAGTAGAAGAGCTGTACCAGCAAGGCGTGCGCGCAGCCATGGATTTTCTTTCTGACAACTATGATACCGAAGTAGTGAGCGACGAGGAATTCAATACCTACATGGCCGACAATGGCATCGGCTACACCATGGAGAAGAAGAAAGAAGCCATCAACACTCAGGCCTGGATGCTCCATTTCACCAATCCCTCCGAGGGCTGGGCCAACCTGCGCCGTTCGGGCTATCCAAGACTCCAGTCACCTGCTGAGTACGGCTTTGAGCAATTCCTCACCGGTGGAACTGAAATCCCTGTTCGTCTGGGCTATCCCGTATTGGAATCTTCCTACAACAAGAAAAACTACGAGGAAGCACTGGGCCGAATGGGCGGAACCAACAGTTGGAACACCACAGTTTGGTGGGATATCACAAAATAACCATTGAAAAAAAACAATAGTATGAAGAACCTAAAATATTTACTGATGGCCGTCCTGGCCCTGAGTTTGTCCATCATCGGCTGCTCCGAAGAGGAAGAACCCTTCGAGACCATTACCGAAAATGATGAGCCAAGGATACTTGATCCTATTTTTGCCGACGGCCAAAATGGACAAATGCCCCTTATTTCAGAAATCGACAGAGATGCCAACCTCACTATGGAGTTGGTCGTTACCCCTTCAGCATACAGTACCGTTACCTGGCTGATTGATGGTGCCGAAGTGCACGAGGGAACCGAGCTCGACATCAACCTGAAAGCTGGCACCTACCATTTTAAGGTGCTGGTGACCACCGATGCCGGAAAAAGTACCTATCGCGAAGGAACCGTAAGGGTAAATCCACTGGCTGGTGATCCCTGGTCCACCGAACAGGGCTTCGAACGCATCATTGTACCAGGTGGCACCGCCGTTTTATACGGAGACAACCTTAACCTGGTGACTGGTATCGAAATGGGTGGTAAAAGCATCAGCGACTTTACTTTCGTTGAAGACGCAGAAGGCAATTATATCGAATACACCGTACCCAACGATTTGAGCGTGGGGCAATACAGGGTGCTGTTGGCAGATGAAGCCGGAAACGATTACGGTGCCAACACTGTTACCGTAACTAAGTCGGCCCTCGTCACCGAAGGTGCCAGTCGCGCCAACCCCAACTCAGAATGGCGCCTGAGCGGACTCAATATGGACCAGATTGCATCGTTGACCATTGCCGGAGAATCCATCACCAGCTTCACTGAGCAAACATCCTCCGAATTGGTACTCACCAGTCCCAACCTGGAAGCTGGCACTTACAGTATGACCGGAAAAACCAGCAGCAATACCGATGTAGAATTCTACAGTGGAGGCAGCGTAGAAACCGAAATTACGGTAACCATCTCCTCCGAAGCTGTGCTGTTCGAAGGTCACCACTATGTTTCCTGGGCTTTTGAAGACGGAAACCCCAACAAAACTTTTAACCTGATAGGGAAAGACGTTTTTGCCACTATCTCGGCAGGCTCCATCCTCGGCATTCACTATTCGGTAGAACCTGCTGATGTGGACCGACAACTGCAAACCACCTCTGCATGGTGGACCATGTTGCCGGGCACCGAAGCCGTTATGTTGTCGGAAGATGGGGTAGTGGAAGTCGTGCTCACTCAGGAAGCTCTGGATCTGATTCAGGCCCAGGACGGTTTCCTTTGTGTAGGCCACGGTTACTATGTTGATAAAGTTACTCTGAAATAGCGCTGTAGTATAAACAGCAACACTTTAATAAACAAAAAAGGCCGGCTCATGTCGGCCTTTTTGTTTTTTATGCCTGATGTTCAGGAATGAAACCGTTAACCTTTTTGGAAAAAGGGAACAAAAAGTTAATTTTACGGGAAGCAAAATCATTTTAAAACAAGAAATAAATTGATTGCCCAGCCCCACATATTGTTTAAAGGAAATTTGAACTTCCCCGCATCAGCAGGAGGGGGAGTGATTGATAAGGTTTAGAAAGGTGTACAATGCATTCGGAATTTGGATGTTTTGTGCACCTTTTGTTTTTATAAGGGGAGTATAGGGGCACTTTGGTGGGGTTATAGAAGTGTTGTGCGGCATGCAAGGAAACGTAGTACAAACCTTAAACTAACTGAAAAATGGATTTGAGTTTATTATTTTGGATTTACCTGATAAATTCCGTGATTCTTATAAATCATGAGATTGATTCAGCTTATTGGCAGGAATGGAAATTAGTTAATCCCAATGACACAAGTGACGTAAAAGGATTCTTAATAATTCATTTTCCGATGTTATTTGCAATTCTTTTCGGCTTAATACTCATAGATAGGGGATTAATAGCTGGATATGTTATTTCTTTAATTGTTGCAGCTGGTGGGATTTTTGCATTTTTCTTTCATTTTTACCATTTAAGAAAAGGACGAAAAGAATTTAATAACTGGCTTTCCAAACTGATATTAATTTTAACATTTCCGATTTCGATTTTTCAAATTGCATTGACAATCATGGATTTGATTTAGTATGACTGCACCAAAAGATCTACATAAAATGACAATCAACGAATTAGGTCAATTATTTCCGATTATAATAAAAGACTATTCGGATAGGTGGTCGGATTTATATAAAGAAGAGGCCAAATTGATTACTGATTCATTCTCGCAAACTGATATTGTGAAAATTGACCATATTGGTAGTACTGCAATCCCAAGAATTAAATCAAAACCAACGATTGATATCTTATTGCAAGTTACAGAGCAGATTGATATTCAAAGATTAAAGGCTACATTTAAATTACTCGGATACCAAATCAATGCACATCCAGAAAATCCCCCACCACATTTGACATTTGTGAAAGGTTATACAAAGCATGGATTTAAAGGACAAGCATATCATGTTCATATCAGATACCGTGGAGACTGGGATGAAATTAGGTTCAGGGATTACCTGATTAAAAATAAAGAGATTGCAAAAGAATACGAATTATTAAAATTGGAGCTTGCTGAGAAATATCCAAACGATAGAGAAGCATATACTGATTTAAAAACCGAATGGATTGAAAAAATTAATAACTTGACACGAAAATAATGCACGACCGCACAACAATCTGTATACGCCATCCGGGTCTCCACAGCATATTGCAAGCTTCTTTTTACCTTGCTACCCGCTCACGGTTTGACACAATCTTATGGGGTTTGAAAGCCCCGGCCTGACGCATACGGCCGAGACGTTGGGGACAAGCAAAAACACATGGTCTATATTGTCTTAAAAATTAGATGTTTAATTATAAAAAAAACTTAAATTAAAGACTTTAAAACCTGATTTTCAATTATGCTAAAAATAACCAAATAATTATCGAGCCCTAAATAAGGATAATATGATTCAATTCTTCCAAACGATTCCAAATAGGGTACTGTATTTTATTTTTTCTTTGGTCTTAATATTAATTATCATTAAGATAAAAACATTACTCAGAATAAACAGAGTGAGGAAAACTGCTATTCAATTGATAAAAAATACATTAACCGGCATAAGTTTTAATGATTTACCAGAAAAAGAAAATGATGATATATACGTCAAATTTTTTGAGACAAAAGAACTGAAATATTTCAATATAATTCGTGACAATGGTGAGGATTTGGAATATAGACTTCGTGATTCAAAAGATTTAAAGGAAAACAATCCTAAAGTGAGAAATTTGATTACGAAGTTTAGAGAAAAAGGAAATAAAGATGGAAAAATCCTCAAAGAAACTGGTGGGTTCATCTTAATTCACAAAATAAACAATACCAGTTTTGCAGTTCTTATGTTCTCAAAACCTAATTATTCAGAGATAATTTTTAAAAAATGATATCTTTAAATCAATTAATTTAAAACAAATAAAACAAGAAAATGCCAGTCCCCAACAAAAATATATACGCCAGCCTTAGCATCTACCGCATATTGAGAGTCTCATTTTCCCCGCTCGTATGCGTTCACGCTGATTAAGTCACAGTTGGTCCGAAAGGGGCGGGAGGTGGATGTAGCCTAAACGTTCGAACACAAAAAACAAGCCGGGATAAACATACTTGAAAATGAAAGAATACAAATTTAAAAAGATAGACGCTTTTGCAACTAAAAACTCTGCCGGAAATCCAGCAGGCTACATTTTGTTAGATGATATGGGAGATATTTCTGAAAAGGAGATGCTACAAATAGCAAAGGAGTTAAAAGGATTCGTAAATGAGGTTGGATACGTTGCAAAAATAGGGGACAACGAATTTGATTTGCGATATTTTTCATCCGAGCGAGAGGTGGGCTTTTGTGGCCATGCTACAATTGCCATATTTTACGACCTGATAAAAACAGATGATAAGTTAGTAAATATCCCGATTTTAACAATCAATACAAACAAAGGGACATTAAAAGTAGAAAACAGATTAAAAGAGTCTGATTCTGTTTTTATTATGTCACCCAATCCAGAAACTAAAGAGACTTCTGTAAATGTTGGAGAATTAGCGAATGAATTGGGAATTGATAAGTTGAAAATCAATTCAGTTTTACCAATTTCTGTTATAAATGCAGGGCTATCAACCTTGATTGTTCCTATAAAGGATTTAGAAACAATTTTGGCGATTAATCCTGACCTTGAAGGACTAAAAAATTATTGTTTTAACATTGGAGTAGACATCATTGAGGTATTCACATCCGACGTTAGAGAAAAAACAAGTGATTACAGAACCAGAGTTTTTGCACCGACTTTTGGATACATCGAAGACCCTGCCACCGGTTCAGGTAATTCAGCATTCGGATATTATTTGATAAACAACAATTTGTGGAAAAAAGAAATCATAACTATTGAGCAAAACGGACTGATTGACAATTTCAACATTGTAAAACTTCAAAAACAGATGGATGAAAACAGTATTGAACGTGTATGTTTTGGAGGAGGAGCAATAACAAAAATCGAAGGAAAATATAGGACCTATAATTAATTCTTTGTGCTAAAAATGCTTACAAATTAACCACAAATGATGTGCTAAATATCAGGCCATTGGTTCGCTTGCGCCTAGGTGAATGAACCGATCTCATTGATTCGCATAATTTAAGAAGCGACCATCATGATAATGATATTTGGTTAAACTCATTAAAGATGGTGATTATTACAGAAATATGAATTAATATGTTTGTTTCATGGATGGTTTTGAAAAAAGATTAAATGAGTCATTGATATTACTATATGATTTTGTAAGAAATCCCTTTCACAAACCGATTGATAAACTAGAGGATGATAAAAGTCTGGTTTTTTTGGCATCAGTCTTATCAGGTATTATTGTTATCGTTAAGTTTTTAAATACTCCGATGGATAATTGGGTATATATTGCTTTCCTGATAGGAGGATTACTACTAACACCATTGTTTGGACTTTTAGTTGTTCATTTTAAGGGGGCTGTATTTGGATTGTATTTGACCTTTGTTGCCGCACCACTATTTAAAGTTCAATTGAATGATTTTCTGAAAGCGAAACAAATTATGACGTTTTCATCTATTGGATTAATTGTTTCGTCCGTTCCAAGTTTGTCGAATGTTGGGATTGTAATTGGCCTGGCAATCCAAGTTTTGGGACTGATTAAATTGTTTAACGTCAGTTTAATAAAATCACTGGCAACTGCCCTTATTTATTCTGCATTGTGGATGGGGGTGATTTTTCTAATTGCAACAGGAACCGCTTGGATTTAGATTGAAAATGATTTGAACTAAAAAATTTATAAACGATGCCCAATAAAGCCAATATGCAATAGCCCTGGGACGCACAATAATTTAAGGGTTCAGTGGTTCCCAAAACCTATCTGCCCCAGATTAAATCCTGTGACGGCAGATAATGATCCAGCGGGTAAAATCGAGATGGATTGATACGTACCAGTTCTATTTGAGCCTTCGAGAATCCAAAACAAAACATAGACTAAAAAACAATAAGCTGATATTAAGATTGCTCAAATATTTGGAGATTACAAAACATGGAGACATTAATAGCATTATCGAACTTTCTGATTGCCGGATTGATAATAATTGCGCCGGTTTTAATATTTATCATACTTAAAAAACTAAAAACAAAACGGCCTCTTATAATTTATTCTTTGATAGGCTTGTTTGTACTTGGAGTTTTGATGTGGATTTTTGCCTGGTGGAGTTATGAGTCAGATTTGATTTTATTGAAACATTATGGTTACAACCTAGACGGAATGAGTGAAACTGAATTTTTTGGGAATGTTCTACCTGAGAATATGGATAAAGTAAAAAGACTTGAAACCAGTATTATGGGAATTGGCTGGCCTGTTAAAGCGATTTTGGGATTTGTGATGACTATTCCGTATTTGATTTTTGTTTATATTGGCAAGGTGTTGATTGATAGGATATTGTTAAATAAAAACGATGCTTGACAAATAATATACATGATGCCGGACGAAATACCATATTTGAAAATAAGTGCCTTTAATAAACCTTGAAGGTGTGATAGTTTGGACCTTAGAAATCCCGCATTCCGTATATTAAAAACTATATGAGAAATTTTATAAGAGTCTCCGAATAACATGACAAGAAACCTCAAAACATCACTGATTATTTCACTTCTATTTGTCGGATTGATAAGATTTCGACCGATTTGGGAAAGGAATCCTGGAGGGTTTTGGAATGTTTTATTTTTTCTGGGAATTGCAGTTTTATTCTTCTGGCTGATTGTTAAGATTATTATTGAATTTGTCAGACTAATAAAGCAACGAAAAAACCTGACAATCAAACTGTTTGTTCCGTTTTTTATTATGGCAGTCTTTCTATTAGACGGAATGTTTAACCCCTTGAGAATAAATTTAGAAAAAATTTATGGACGAGTGGTATTTCGTGCCTGTTACGAGGGGACACAGAATCAAGCAACTTTTAAACTTAGAGAAAGTGGGAAATTTGATATTCATTGGACAGGAGTTTTTTTCTCCGATGAATTTTTTACAGGAGAATACACAAAAAACCAGGATACATTATTGCTTGATTTTAAAACTGAGGTTCCAAGAAATTTAAGTGATACCTTGGTTATTAATGGAGATTATATTTATAGATTAAAAGCAGACACTTTAATTTCGACTCATTTTTATTTGGGTGATTGCAAAGGACTTAATTGATAATAATGGAAAGGATACATAATCATACAATAGTCCTGTTTTCATTTTTGGAACCTAAAATGTAGGATATAGTCATAATGATTCTTAATATACCGGGCCTGAAATATACAGCCAAACCGTTTTAGTCAAAATAATCGAAACCAACCATTAATATCAATAGCATTATGAAAGAAGAAGCTCTCAAACAACTGCTCAGAGATCCGGAACAAGAACCTACCGAAGACTTGTTAAGGACCGTTTTGTCTGACTCCATTTTTGAAGTAATGAAGGCGGTGGAACAAAGTTTTGTTTCAGCAGGAATCGACTTTGAATGGAGATACTATAAAGATGGAAAAGCCTGGCTGGGAAAAGCCACTTTCAAGAAAAAAACGATGGTGTGGATTTCTGCCTGGGAGAAGTGCATTACAGCAGGTTTTTATTTTACTGAAAAGACACGTTCAGGAGTTTTGGATTTGAGTTTTAGCGAAGAAGCTAAGTCCACATTTGCCGATGCGAAGCCAATAGGGAAAGTCATTCCGCTGATTCTCGAAATAAAGGATAAAGCATCATTGCAAGATTTTAATATACTGCTCAACCATAAAATGAACCTTCGATAAAATTGGAGCAAATGAAAGAAAAACTGGTTTCCGACATTAGGATGGAACTTCAAGCCGGTGCCGACATTGAAGTGAAAAAAACTTCAAGTCGATTTTTTAAGCAGGGAGAAGAAGCATTGGTTTACGGATTAAAATCGGCCGATGTCACCAAAATCGCAAAGGAGTTCCGCAGGCAGATCAAAACGTACTCCAGGCAAGAGGTGTTTGCCGTTTGCGAAGAGCTGTGGAAATCCGGGTATCTTGAAGAGGCCGTTATCGCTTGTAAGTTTACCGAATCTTTATCGAAACAATACGAACCGGAAGACTTCAGGACTTTTGAGCGTTGGGTCAATAGTTATGTAAGCAATTGGGCAGCTTGCGACACGCTTTGCAATCACACCATAGGAACATTTATGATGATGTATCCCGAATTCGTTAACGAATTAAAGAGGTGGGCGCAGTCGCCCAATCGTTGGACAAAAAGGGCTGCTGCAGTAACTTTGATTATCCCGGCCAGAAAAGGATTATTTCTTAAAGAGATATTTGAGATAGCTGATATCCTGCTTCTTGACAATGACGACCTGGTACAAAAAGGTTATGGCTGGATGTTGAAAGCAGCTAGTGAGAGCAACCAAAAGGCCGTTTTTGATTATGTGGTATCTAAAAAAGAGATTATGCCACGAACAGCACTCCGTTACGCCATAGTAAAAATGCCGAAAGAATTAAAAGTAGAGGCAATGAAAAAGTGAGTCTCAAACCAAACCTCATAAAAGATAACGGGGGGGGAGATTTTTTGAGGGTTTCAGCTCCATCGGCATGAGTATCACTGAAGTTCAGCAATGAAATCGGTAATCTTTTTTGGAAAAAGAAAACAAAAAAGTTAGTTTTACAGCAACCAATAACACTCTAAAACCAAAAACAAATTGATTGCCCAACCCCATATACTGTTTAAAGAAAATTTGAACTTTCTCGTCCCAACGGGATGGGGAGTGATTGATCAGACATAGAAAGGTGTACAATGCATTCGGGATTTGAATGTTTTGTGCGCCTTTTGTTTTGATAAGGGGAATATAAGCGCACCTTGGTGGGGGTATAGAAGTGTTGGGGCCAAGGTGGAAAAATTAGATAATTCACTATTAAAGAGTGAACAAGTAAGAGTGTACTTATGATTAAAAATATATTATTAATCAAAATTGCTTCCAATTTGAACATTACCCAAATATTGGATTGGAAATGAAAACAAAACAAAAAAAACATGACAATTAGAACATTTTGGACACTACTCCTAAAAGCGTTGGGAATATGGCTTGTATTAAATGGATTGACTGTTATCACACAATTCATAAGCTTTTTTTCATTTTTTGGAAGTAATCACAATGATAACATTTTGGGAATTATTTATGTCTCCATATTATTGCTAATTACAATTGGAGCATATTTTATTGTGTTGAAAATATTTGTTTTTAATTCAAACTGGATAATTGATAAACTAAAACTTGATAAAGGTTTTCAAGAAGATAAAATTGATTTAAACATTTCATTAAGAACGGTACTAAAAATTGCAATCATAGTCATCGGTGGATTGATTTTCGTAGAAGCCTTCCCCATGCTTTGCAAGCAAATTTTCTCTTCGTTTCAGCAGAAAGAAGTGTTTAGAGAAGACCCCCAATTTAGCTGGGTAATTTTCTATTTTGTTAAGGTATGTATTGGATATTTAATGATGACAAAAAGCAATTATTTGATTGATTTTATTCAGAAGAAAACAGACAAAACTAAAGATTAAATTAAAACGTCTTACAATAAAGCTATGATACGCCAGCTGTGTCACAGAAAATTGAGGGTTTAGTTTTACCCTCTCCCATGCGTTCAAACTGATAAAATCAGTGCTGGCGGGAAAAGCGCTTGGGGGGGTAGCGGGGACCTTTCAACACATTAATTAAAACAAGAAATGGCAAAACCCATATTACTGATAATAATGATATCTATATTGGTTGTTCCTTCCCTAAAAGGACAATCCCAAAAGTTAGATAGTTTAAAGCAAATTGCATTAACATATTTTCAGAAAAATGATTTCGTTAATGCTGAAAAGCAATTCGAAAAAATTTATTTAGTTGACTCACTAGATGTTGATGTTGTTTTTAATTTGGGAACTTTAAATTTACAACTTGACAACGAAAAGGATGCGATCAAATATTTTCAAAAAGCGGTTTCTCTTAGGGATAGAGAATCAGCTAAAATTTTAAAAAAGAATTTAAATCAGAAAATTGAATACTCAGATTTCATGCACACAGATGATGTTGACAAACAACCAAAATGCATTTACAAAAATAAAGAACTTGACTTAATTGAAAATCACAACCTTAACAGCAAGTTGATTTCAATAATAACTAAGGGGTTGAGAAAATCGAAGATAATAAAAGACTCAAATTTCTCAGGGAGAGTTTATGTGATGATTGAGATTGATAAATCTGGAAAAATAATATGTCAAATTAAGAAAGGAACTGATTCGGAAGAAGTAAATTCCGAAATAAAACAAATAATTGAAAATTCAGGACTATTTATTCCTGCAAAATATCAAAACAAAGATGTTGGAGTTTGGGGATGGACAATTCCGATATCAATTTAAAGATGAATGCAATAACTAAAGGGTACAATTGAATTTGATGGATCTGGTCTTAAGAAATCTATGGTATTCAAACAACTATATTAAATTCAAAAAGTAAATCATGAAAAAAACTAGCTTAATAAACTTTTGTGGCAATTTTGGAACTGTATTATTGATCATTGCAGCAATTTTTATGATTCAGCACTATCCTTTTCACAATGAATTAATGACAATTGGACTTCTATCATTTGCAGTTTTCTGGATTTGGATACTAATTAAAATATTTAGAGCCCACCAACCATTAAACTATAAAACTGGCTGGACTATTTTTGTTTTGTTTATTCCAATAGTCGGATCCTGGGTTTATTATCATTTGGAATTAAAAAAATTAAACAATTTGCAATAAGGCTGTGATACACCGACCGCATCATCCACTCCATAATGCGGGTTTTGTTTTAGCCTCTCACATGCTTTCTGGATCATAAAGTCACAGATGTTCAGAAAGCCATCGCCAGGTGCAAATTGCAGGGGAGCTAAATGCATTGTTCGAATTAAGGGATAAACAATTCAAACGATAAAAAAATGTGAAATGAGAAGAAACAAGCTAACAAACAATTCAACGTTCAAATCTAAATGGATTAGCACTAAACTAATTTGGGGATTAATAGTACTATTCAGTGCTATTAATTTAGGTTGCGATAAAGAGGAAGAGGCCGATGTCTATTACGTTAAATATGTGATTAATGCTTCAAACATTAACCCGGGGGGAAAGCTTAATGTCACAATTAATAATGAGAATAGTGAAAAAGTATTATTTGTAATTGACCAAAATTCGAATTGGGAAACGATAATTGGTCCGGTTTCAAAGGGTTTCAGTGCAGCCTTATTAACTTCAAATGAAACAGGTACAGAAAGGTTGAATGTTTATTCAGAGATAGATGTAAGTAAAAACAACAGTCCGTTCGCAATTAAGGCAAGTGATGAATCTTATGTTAGTGAAATTACTTTGACGATAACTTCTACAGTTTTAGATTATACAATCGATTATTGAAAATTTTAAGAACTCACAAATGCTAAGTGTCAGTGGAAAGCAGTTCCGGGACGAGAATGCAGGAGTGGGTCTTGATTAATTTGTGGATTATGAGAATAGAAACAAGAATTATCCTGCTTTTCTTATTGACAATTTTTCTAGGCGGATGCTTTGAAAAACATGACCAGGAAAAAAAATCCACATTAACTGTCATCACTGGAAATGTGAGGAATATTGAGGTTTATCCAGACACAAAAGAATTTTCTGTACAGATTATAGATTTCCGAGGTAAAAAAACCATTTTTACTGATTCAATAAAAAATGATGGAACCTTCAAGATTGAGTTTGAGCTATATAAAACACAAGATTTAAATATAAATCCAATTGTTGGAAAAATTATTGCAAGCCCGGGAGATTCAATACATCTTGAAATTGATTTTAAAGATATTGGAAATGTTCGTTTTTTTGGTGACAATCAGCAGTCGAACATGAATATAAATAAATATCTAAACAGCAATTATGGAGTGTTTGAGTTTAGCCCCAGAGAAACTCAAAGCATGAGTCTCAATACTTATAAATCATTCTGTGACAGCATTAAGAGTGTTGCAGAACAAAAACGACAAAAGTTCATTAGGGAGATAAACCCTTCACCAGCAATTCGCAGATGGACTAAAGATTACATAACTATTAATTACCAAAAATCACTATTGTTTTTTCCCTTGAGTCATGCTCACAAAAACAATATAGCCTACCGTGATTTAGATATCCCTCGCGACTACTACTCCTTTCTTGAAAAAATAGAAAGGAAATACTCAGACTCAATTGTTAATACCAATATATATGAACTATTGGGGGTTTATACCAGCAGCTTTGCTCAAAGAACGATTAATTTTACAAAACGTTCAAGAGATTCTTATATTTCTACCATAGTAAACTCCGTGATAAAGAACCATGAAGAGAGTTATTTTAGGCAAATTCTTATTGGAAGTATATTTTATGAAGAACTTAATTATAATAATTTAGATCTTTTCGAAGAAAACAAAATTTTGTTGAATGAGAATGTATCTGATGGTTTTTTAATAACTCCTCTAAACAAATATTATGAGGACTTAAGAGAACAGAAGAAGAATCCTGAAATAAACTCAAATGAAATTTTGTCAAAATTAAACGGCACAACAGCTAGGCCGTTGATTGATTCGATTTTGTTAGCAAACCAGGGTAAGGTTTTATATATCGACTTTTGGGCAACCTGGTGTGGTCCCTGTAAAGAAGAAATGTTAAATTCAAAGAAACTTAAGCATATTTTAGCAGGAGAAGATGTTGAATTTGTTTATTTATGTCTGCAATCAAAGAAGGAACAATGGAAATCGGATATATCTCAAATGCAACTTGATGGTCAACACTATTTCTGTGACATTAAACAAAGTAGGAATATTCGAAAAACTTTTGACATAAAATCATTACCGCACTATATGTTGGTAAACAAAAACGGACATATTATTGAATCAGGTTTTTATTTAAGGCCAATGAGTCCAAGAACCTTCGATAAAATTGACAAATTATTAGCGGAAGAATGAAATTCCGTCCTAAACAAAGCAATAACCCCCTAGCCTAGGATTCACAGCATATTGCAGGAATTTCCGTTTTTTTCATAAATTACTTTTACACTGTTAAATCAGATAAATAATGTTAACCTATAAGTTAGGGTAAAAAGCATTGTAGTTTAGGTGGTTATTAGGGCATTCTGACCTACATCAGGTTTTGTGAGGGCAGCCAGGAAGGTGGTCTGCAAACCTCAATATTTCAAACATGTGACTATTGCCCTCACATAAGAGACCAAACCCAAAATCTTGCAAAACCAAAATCGCGATCAGGGATTAAGGGACGAAATCTCAATTTTTAATGTTTGAAGGAGTGTTGATTTTATTTTGGATTTAAAGGCTCCTCAATGGGCAATGTAAAATAGAATGAGGAACCTTCACCTTCAATACTTTCCACCCATATTTCACCTCCATTTTTTTCTAAAAACCCTTTTACCAGTAATAGCCCAATTCCGGCCCCTTTGTTATTTTTTCTTGCTTCTGAAAGGTTTTTCATTTGCGGGGTAAAAAGATTATCCATTATTTCTTTGGACATTCCAACCCCGGAATCTTTAATCTGAACAATAATTTTATCCTCTTTATTTTTTGCTGAAATCTCGATGGTTCCTCCTTTCCCAGTATGCTTTATCGCGTTTGAGACAATGTTCTGGATGATGGAGATTAACATTTTGTCATCTGCAAATACGGAAGTATCCTCTTCAACTTCCTGATGCAGGTTGATTGTATCTATAGTGGCAGTGTCTTTTAAGTTTTCAAAGACTTTATTTATGTATTCGGTTAGTTTTATCTTGGTTGGAGAAAAAATGTCCGACGCGTATTTTATCCTTGCCCATTCTACTAAATAGTCTAACATATCCAATTCATCCGTTGATGATTTATAAAGTGTATCCAGCATTTTCTGAATTTCATCGGGCTTCATTGTCCGATAGTAATCTTTCAAATACGATGTGAGTTGAATAATCGCTGTCAGGGGACTTCTTAAATCGTGCGAAAGAATAGCCAGAACACTCTCCTTATGCTTATTTAGATCCTCCAGGTCTTTGGTGTATTTTTTTATTGCATCCTCCGATTTTTTCTGTTTTGTTAAGTCGCGCAAGATTTTAACATAACCCAAAATATCTCCCTCTGAACCGATAAGTGGGAAAACCTGCCCATAAGCATAAAACAGACTTTTATCTTTAGTAAGGTGCCATCTATTATCTGTTGCCCTGCCTTCTTTTAAGGCAGTTTTAATTTCCTTTGCGGGAATGCCAATCTTTTTATCTTCCTCGGTAAATATTATATCATAAGGTTTACCAATAATTTCTTCTGCCTGATAACCAAAAATAGTTGTCGAACCAGAACTCCAGCTGTTAATATTGAACTCATTATCCAACGTTAAAACTGAATAATCTTCTAAGCTGTCAATTATTTGACTGTAAAACTCAGCATCGGGGACAAAAATATTTTTCCGAGTTTCCGGTTTGTTTTTCATGAGATTAATTTTAATAGAAATGTAGAGCTGCTATTTACCCAACAAAAGGTATTGGTAAGCAAAACTCTATTGCCCGGAAGTTATTGAAGTTATAGGATTTAATCAATACCCTTGTTTTATTTGATTATTGAATTGTCATCCAACAAGTGAAGCAATCTCATTTCTTTACCGGACACCAGGGGTATGCATTCAGGTTCTATCTCCTCCGGCATTCTACATTTTCACTTTTTGAATAATTGAAAATAACTCTTGAAATTTAGAAGTTAGGAACAATTAAGATAAATTTCAAATCGCTTCCACGCCCTTCAATCAGGCCCTTCAAATACTTAGTATACTAAGAACTTAACTGATAACATTGAACGAATTGATAATTTTATTAAATTGTAAACTTTTTAAACCAAATAAATCATAATACAATGAAACTTGAAAAAATCCTTGACTTACTAAATTCGTTTGAAAAAAACTCGTTTCTGAAAATTATTGATTCTATAATTAGCGAAAAACCTAAAATAAGTGGTCAGATTGATAAAATCCTTATTGATGGGTCCAAGGATCTGAAAAACCTGGATAATATTAATGTGTCAAAGGTTTTTTCTGTTGTAGAGGAGGAGTTCAAAAAGTATGTGCATAGTGAATTTGTAAACACTACATCACAACTTGATATTCTAACAGATATTTTAACTCGTGATGGAAACTGTGTAATGAAACAAGATTGGTTTGCCCGTTTGTATGAGAAAGAAATTAAAGATCTTGAAAGAAAATTACAATCTTTCAATAAAAACATAAACTCAGATACCACTGAGATTGAACCTAAAAGACTTCGGGATTATAAGGTTTATACCGAGTGCTTAAAAACGGCTTACGAAAATGATGATAGCCACGGAGAGGATAGAAAAATAACATCAGATGAGCAATCCATTTTATATACCTTATCGAAACAACTTGAACTCTCACAAGAGGAAATTAAATTGATTAACTATTCAATTATTCCAGTTTGTATCCAACATATCGATAAGGTAATTAATGATTTAAAAAATTTAGGGGTAATTTTTTATTCCAAAAAGACCAATACCGTTTATGTTGCCCAGGAAGTAGTTAAATTATTAAGAGATATTAGGGGAAAAGCTATTGCTGACAAGCATTTCAGGAGAATTTTAAAGCAATTACGAGAACCCCAAATTAATATGGTATGTAAAAAGCATAATATCGACTGGCGACAATCCTTGGATGTAAAAATTAATGAAATAATAAGTAAAGGGATTTCATTACACAATATTCTTGAGAATGAAATCCATAAGGAGGGAACATATTTGAATGACATTAAGAAATTCCTAAATGAACTAAATGAAAGAAGCTTCGATATCCCAAACCCAACAAAAGGAGTAACCGTTGGTGAGAAAATTGAGAACTTAATTGAATATTTTAATGAAATTGAGAAAGACGAAAAAGTTTCAATTTCCATGGATGGTTATGAAAACATGTTGGTTGATTTTAAAAAAATAGTTCCTAAATCAAACGACGTAATTCGCTTACACTACGAATTGCAAGATGAAAATGTATTGGATATTTCATATCTGCTGGAATATAATCTAAAACCTAGAGATATTCTTGAGATTATTCCTGAAGAGTTCCTGAAGACTTTTTGCGACAAAAGAGAAATTAAGCAACGAGGAGACATTATAAGCAATATTTTGGATTCTTATATGGATACAGAAAACCTTTATTTAGAGAACTATGAGAATATTGCGTTCCGTAGATTGCTAGAATTGAAAGAAAATGGTATCCAAATCTCAGATGCTGAAATAGGTGTAAAATTTGAAGATTTAACTAAAGCGATTTTTAAGAAATTAGGACTTAATGTTGACGATGGTTTGAGAAAACACATGAACACCAAACAAGATAAAGCAGATATACTTATAAATCTTGGAAATAGTGAAGTTATTCTTGTGGAATGCAAATCGGTAAAAGAAAGCGGATACAATAAATTCAGTTCGGTTAAGCGTCAGTTAAAAGCATATTTTGATATGGCAGAGAAGAATGGACTGAAAGTTGTAAAATCCTTATTGATTGCCCCCGAATTTTCTGATGAATTCATAAATGAATGTGAACTTGAGTATGAATTAAATTTATCACTGATACAAGCTTCTTCCCTGTACAGTATTCTTGAAGGCTTTAAAAACTCAAATAAAGCACAATTCCCTTATAAATTACTAATGCGAGATGTGCTAATAAAAGAGGACAGAATTCTAAAAGCTATTAAATAATTAACCATGCTCAAACGGTTTTTTCTAAATGACAATATTATTCTTGGAGTAATTATTTTAAACTCCATTACAATTTTATTGGGTGCTTTTGATAATTTATCATCCTCACAGTTAATATTAATTACGAGCTTTGATAATACTATTACAATCGTTTTTATTATCGAAATGATTGTTAAGTTGTTGGAATTTAGACTTAAAGGCTATTTCTCTTCAACCTGGAATAAACTCGATTTCTTTTTAGTTTTATTATCAATTCCCGCATTGATTTCCTGGGTTTTTGATCTTTCATTATCTAACCTTAGTTTCTTTTTGGTTTTTAGGGTGTTGCGTGTTTTTAAATCTTTTAGATTTTTAAAATTCGTCCCAGGAATTACAGATTTAATCAAGGGTGTACAAAGAGCATTAAAAACTTCGGTAGTAATAATTTTGGGGTTTTGTGTTTATATTTTCATCATTGGGATTTTTTCCACCTATTTGTTCCAGAGTATAGCTCCGGAACACTTTTCAAATCCCTGGATATCATTCTATTCGATATTTAAGATATTCACAGTTGAGGGCTGGTATGAGATACCAGAGCAGATAGCTGCTACTACTGATGGATCAATCGCATTCTTGTCAAAATTTTATTTTGTATTTATTTTGGTTACAGGAGGGATTTTTGGATTATCACTTGTCAATTCAATTTTTGTAGAGGCTATGCTTAGCGACAATACAGATGATATTTCCCAAAAAATAGACAATCTTGAAAAGAAATTAGATAACTACATGAGAAATTAAACTTAACGAATTCAATTTCGTTCGTTGTTATACCACTTACCCTTTGAGCTTTCTTAACGTTTAAAAATGCTATAGATTTGTAAAACAGGAGTTGCATGACAAGAGATTGTCAAGTATCCAGAAGGTTCGGGATGAGAGATTTAGGGTGAAATTCCCTTTGCTTACCCGACGGCAGTATGTTGGGCTTCAACCATTGAACAACATTCTGAAAACTATTGACTTTGTTGAATTTTTTAGAAATATACAAGGAAATGAAACGAGCATGGCAATGATGGCCTCAAAAAGAACATGTATAAGTTCTTACATGCGAGTTCCATTCCACCTTATATAAATGAATTTTATACGCATGAAATACATTTTTTTGATTGCTGCATTCAATGCCTTGTTTTTTGCCATCTTAGTTTTGCAGAAAAAAAAGGCCTTACACGATAAAATACTGATATACTGGCTAGTTTATTTAGGTTTATTCACAGGGGTATATGCATTGTTCTCAAATATTCTATTTATAGAATTTCACCTCTTCTCAGCAAGTTTTATTTCACTGCTCTTGCTTCATGGCCCCTTCTTGTTTCTATATATTTCTTCATTGATTGATAAAAAGTTTGAATTCAACAGGAAAAAACTTTTACATTTTGTTCCATTTATCCTATTCAATATATATATTGTTATTGCTTCCTTTTATCCGGAAATTTCGGAACGAATAAGATTGGATCATGTGGAAAGTGAAGCCGGGGCCCCATTACTGTTTCATTTATTCCTGATTTTTACAGTTTTATCCGGGCCGATATATTTTATTCTATCAATTTGGCTATTCAAAAAACTGGATATTAATATCTTCAATAATTTTTCATCGTATGAGAATGTTAACCTCGACTGGTTAAGAAAGCTTGTTTATTCTTTTGGGGCTATTTGGACAGTATTAATGATTTTTGCCACTGCCCATCATGTTTTTGGATTGTTCTCATGGGTTTTTTGCACTCACGGTTTATCTCTTTCGTTGTCCGTTTTTATCCTCTTAATTGGGTATTTCGGCTTAAAGCAAAAAGAAATTTTTATCCAATATCATGATAACACCATCGAGTACGTAACTGAACCGAAGACGAAGTATGCCGGTGTGGTTTTGAAAGAAGCTGATGTGGAGCTTTATGTTAGTAAATTAAAACGTTTTATGGCTTCCGATAAACCATATTTAGATGCTGACTTCTCACTTCCTGAATTGGCAGACAAACTCGACATCCCTTCTCATTACCTTTCACGGGTTATAAATGAACAATTTGGAGTCAATTTCTTTGACTTCATAAATCAATATAGGGTAGAAGAAGTGAAATCAAAGATTGGTAATCCTGAGTTTAAGAATTTTTCTTTGTTAGGGATTGCTTTTGATAGTGGTTTTAATACCAAATCCGCATTTAACAGGGTATTTAAAAAAATAACCGGAGTAACACCGAGCGAATATAAAAAACAAACATAAAATGCTCTGTTTTAGCCTGTGAAAGTCCGGGTTCATAAAAAGGGGTTTTAAATAATAGGTACTACATTACAAAGTAGGTCGCACAAGTATTTTTATCAGTGTTCCTTTGTCTCAAGATAATTTAGTAATAATCATTAAAGAAATTTATCATGAGACAAACAGAAATGAATTTGGGAACTGATGCTCCAAAGAGTATACTTAAAACACGTGAAGCAAATTTAAAAACAGCCCTGTCGTTTGTTTTCGTATCATTGTTTATAATTTTCAATTCACCTCCGGCATCTGCCCATTGCGACTCCTTAGATGGTCCAACAATTAAAGACGCTGTTAAAGCTCTGGAAACAAACAACGTTAATCTGGTTCTGAAATGGGTAACAGCTGAACAGGAAAAAGAAATTATTTCTTTGTTCGATAAAACTTATTCTTTGAAATCTGGTGACAAAGAAGTCTATGCCATTGTTGAAAAACACTTCTTTGAAACCCTGGTTCGTCTGCACCGCGAAACTGAAGGGGCTCCCTTCACAGGGCTAAAACCAGCAGGAACTACGAAGAAAATAATTCAACTAAGCGACCAGGCTTTAGAAAGTGAAGATATTGATGAATTCCTCGGAAAGCTAAACAACCACATTGGAAAAGTGATAAGGGAGAAATATGAAAAAACAGCAGCACTTGAAAAAGTGAAAAATGATTCTCCGGAAAAAGGCCGTGAATATGTAGAAGCCTATGTTGATTACACTCATAGTATCGAAGCTATCCATGATATTGTTGAGCATGGTGCAGGACACTCGGCCCACTAACATGGAAAATGAAATAAAAAATCATTGGTGCCGTTTAAAAGGTTGACATTGCTTGCTTCTGATTTACAGGCCTTTAGATTTTATGCATGCGGAAGTTGAAGATGTGAAACATATTTTAACTATCGGATAACTAGGAAAACATCAAAAAATAATTTGCCAATTCAAAATGCTGAGTTATATTTGCATCGGGTTAGGGTTAAGGTTTGAAAGGTCTGTCGGAATGTCGGCAGGCCTTTCTTTATTTCTAATAGTTACTAATTGTATTTACATCAAACAATTACTTCATTGTAGGAGCATTATCCTGGTTATTTCGGAATCACAATCCTGGTTCGTCTGGTTATTCTCTCTTTCTTAACCTGCTTTGGTTAAATATTTTCACTTGTAACAGCGGAAGTTTTAGATTCTAAAATAGATAGATTCCCTTCCCAACCACACAGAACTCCGAGTCTGAAAGTCAATGCGAACACATTGGAGCAATCTGGACTATTTCCTGGGGAGCATCTATATTTTATCACTACTGTCCGACAAAAAAAGCGTTTAACTTTTTGCGCTCAAGCCGCGCGGGCT
>NZ_JADQBH010000205.1 GCF_016278715.1 Marinilabilia sp.
CCAAATAACAAACCTGTTTTCTGCATTGTTTCCTGTTTTATTTCTGGTCAATGAATTGTCTCACAATTTGTTTTGCCTCTTTTAAAGCAATGTCCAGATTGTCGTTAATGATTATTTTGTCGAAAAATTGTGCGTATCCCAATTCTTTTTCAGCTTTGTTCAGTCGTTTCCGGATAATATCCTCCGAGTCGGTCTTCCTGTTTTTGAGCCGGTTTTCCAGGTCTTTTAGCGACGGTGCTTTTATAAACATGGCAAGTGCATTGTCTCCATATTGTTTCTTGATATTGATGCCCCCTACAACATCTACATCAAAAACAGCTGTTTTACCCTCAGCAGTGATTCTGTCCACTTCACTTTTTAAGGTGCCATAATAAGTGCCCTCATAGACCTCTTCCCATTCCAGAAATTCTCCTTTGTTAATCTTCTGTCTGAATGTCCGATTGTCCAGAAAGTGGTAATCAATGCCATTCTGCTCATTATCTCTGGGCTGCCGACTTGTGGCTGAAATGGAGAAAGCAAGCTCCGGAAAATGCGACATCAAATGCCTGACAATGGTGGTTTTGCCCGAGCCGGAAGGCGCCGAAAAAATAATTATTCTATTGCTCATAGGCTAAAGGATGTTGAGGATTTGTTCTTTGATTTTTTCCAAATCATCTTTCATTTTAACAACAATGTGTTGTATGTCCGAATCGTTGGCTTTTGACCCTAACGTGTTTATTTCACGGCCCATTTCCTGTGCTATGAAACCAAGTTTTTTACCAACGGCATCTCCCTCGTCCATGGTTTCGTTAAAGTATTGAATGTGATTGCCTAATCTTACCTTTTCTTCTGAGATGTCGAGTTTTTCGAGATAATATATCAGTTCCTGTTCAAATCTGTTTTCGTCAACACTGGTGTTGTTGTTAAATTCAGACAGGTTTTCTTTTATTCGGTTTTTAATTTTTTCGGTTCTTTGTTTTTCGAACGGGGCAATTTCTTCTAGCAGATTTTTGATGCTGGTACTTCTTGCTGTCACATCTTTTTGCATCGATTCGCCTTCCTGAAGCCGGAAACTGTTCAGATGGTCAATGGCCTCATTTAATGCAGAAGACACAGTCTGCCATTCTTCCTCTGCCAGTTCGGCAGGCGGGGTTTTCATAGTGTCGGGCAATGGCATTATGAGACGAAGAAAATCAGTATTATCACCAATATTCAACTTATCGGCCACGCTTTTTAGTTGGCTGTGGTAGGCACCGATTACTTCTTCGTTGACCTGGGGTATTTTATCCGGAATCATCGACTCCACATAGAATGTCACATCTACTTTTCCTCGTTGCAATTTTTGACTGATGATATTGCGCATAGCCAGGTCTTTCTCCCTGTAAAGGTTGGGAACCCGTGTGTTGATATCCAGCTGTTTGCTGTTCAGGGATTTTATTTCAATTGTGATTCGTTTGGCAGGAAGCTCACATACCGACTTCCCAAATCCTGTCATTGATTTTATCATGGATTCATCTCTTTTTTCGACTTCAAAGTTATACAATATTCCCGAAGCTATCTAAGAACCTGTTTAAGTTTTATGGTTCATGATACAAATGCCATTTGATTGTTAATCATCTGAAAAATTAGGATGGTACTTTTAGGCAATAACCCGTTGAAAAAACAAACGCAGAGACGAAAAGGAGCATAGTTTTATTATCAGACAGTTGTAGAACATTCTTACCGACTCATAAATGGCATGGAATCAGATGTTAGCAAAAGTTTAACAGAGTATTGTTCGGGCTGTTTTCTGAGTAATAATGAGGCATCAGACATGAGTTGAAGGTCGCTCGGGTTAGAGATTTATTCGGCTATTGTATAAAGTAGCTTTTTTTTCATTGGAGATAGCTTTAGGGACGGCTCTAGCAATGAAAAAAATAAAAATATTAATAGTTGGCCCCCATTCGGGGACTGACACATTTGCTCAGCTTACGCAGGGCTGGAATACCGGAGGTGTTCAAGTTTGGTCACTATGGGGATGGGGCAATTCTGTCATAAATGCATAGTGCCATAAAATTTTTGGGGTAGCCATGCGAAAATAACAGAATCTCCGGGGGACAGAGATAGGGGAAAGTGTGTTATTGCAATTTGTTGTCATTTTGGAAAGCAATTTCTTTTTCAATGTGTAGTTATTTCATAAAATTATGGTCATAATTTAAATATTAGATATACAGATAGATATGTAAAAATTGTAATGCAAAAAACTATAATGTTTAGAAAAATCAATAAAACAATGAACAAAAATGAAACATTCTCTGTTTAACCTTCAAATTAACAATTTTAAATTAATCTAAATTAAAATCAAGGGTCATGAAAAAGTTAAGTTTTAAAATGATGGCAATTTTGCTGTTGGGAGTGTTTGTGACGGCTTCATGTAGTGAAGATGATGAGGATGACGATGCAATTGTGGTTCCTGTGGAAAGTAACACGATTGTTGACGTTGCTTCAGCCAATGACGATTTCTCCATTCTTGTTGATGCGTTGGTAATGGTTGGCCTGGATGATGCTCTGGCCAATGACGATGCTTCCTTTACTGTTTTTGCTCCTACCAATGATGCATTTGTGGCGCTATTGGATGAGTTGGGCGTTTCAGCACTGGAGGACATCCCCACCGAAACACTAACAGCTGTTCTTCTTTATCATGTGTTAAATGTTAAAGCACCTGCGTCAGCTGTTTCGACAGGTTACTACAGTACTTTGTCAGCCGGTCCGGCCGATGGTTACAATCTCTCGCTTTATGTGAACAAAGAAGACCTGATGCTCAATAACAGAGCAGAGATTGTTCAAACTGATGTGATGGCAGATAATGGTGTCATTCATGTAATCGATAAAGTGGTGTTGCCCTTATCGCTGACTGGTCATGCTGTTGCCAATGCGAATTTCTCATCGCTTGCAGCTGCAGTAACTAAGGCTGGTCTTGCTGATGCTCTGGCCGACGAGAGTGCTGTTTATACAGTTTTTGCACCTCTCAATGCTGCCTTCGACGAGTTGTTTACCGATCTTGGTGTAACATTGGATGATTTCACCGCTGATGATTTGACACCTATTTTACTTTATCATGTGGTCAATGCTCTGGTGCCTGCCGCAGATGTTACTTCAGGATATGTGCCTACCCTGAGCCCTGCTCAGGGACGAAATGTTAGTCTTCAGATTAACGTTGACGGAGGTGTTTTTCTGAATGGTTCAAGCGAAGTTGTAGCTACAGATGTGGTGGCAACCAATGGTATCATTCATGCCATCGACGAAGTCCTGCTTCCTCCTACCGTGGTAGATATTGCGCTTGATAATCCTAATTTCTCCATTCTGGTGGAGGCTGTTGTGAAAGCCGACCTGGTAGATGCCCTGAATGGGGAGGGTCCATTTACGGTTTTTGCTCCGGAAAACACTGCTTTTGAGGAGCTATTTACGACCCTGGGTGTTTCCGGAGTTGAAGAAATTGATGTAGCCACACTTACAAATGTTTTACTGGCTCATGTGGTTAGTGGCAATGTTGCATCCGGTGATTTGTCTAATGGTTCGGTTCCAACACTCAACGATGGCAAGAGTCTCGAATTTAATGTGGACAATGGCGTTGTGATTGATGGTGATATAAATGTGATACTTGCAGATGTACAGGGGTCAAATGGAATAATCCATGTGATTGACAAGGTGATTGTACCTTAAGCTTTGTTTCCCTTTTGATGGCGGGGCCTTTGGTGGAACCTTTGATTTTCCACCTTAGGTCCCGCTTTGTTATTTGATTTTGTTCTTTATTTTTGCATATCAAATGAACAAATGTCTTTTTTCAGCCGTTAGAACTACGAAATTAGGTTTTGCCATCATTGAATTTTTGCATTTAACCCTAATATAATCTTTCAAAGAGGTGGTTAGGTGTGCAGATTTAACGGGTGAAAAACAAATTTCTAAGTACCGGATATTTTAACAAGTTTTATACGAATGCATTATGGCTGTTTATTCCATAAAAGATCTGGAAAAAATTTCCGGAATTAAAGCTCATACCATACGTATTTGGGAGCGTAGATATGGCCTTGTTGAACCCAAGAGAACCCTTACCAATATTCGTTACTATTCTGATGAGGATTTAAAGAAACTCCTTAATATTTCTATCCTGAATCAAAACGGGTTTAAAATTTCCAAAATTGCCAGTCTTGATGAATATCAACTTAGGGACAGAGTGCTGGATTTGTGCATTGATGCACGCAACAACAAAGTGCAGATTGAAAGTCTGATGGTTTCCATGCTGGAGTTGGACGAACGGAAATTTCTCAATGTGCTTTCGGGAACTATCATTAAGTATGGGTTTGAGGATACTCTTGAACAGGTTTTGTTTCCATTTCTCGATCGCATAGGAATGCTTTGGCAGGCAGGCACTATTAATCCTGCTCAGGAGCATTTTATCTCTAACCTGATAAGGCAAAAACTGATCGTAGCCATCGATAATGAAATGCAAAATGTGTCCGTGAATGGGCCGCGTATCACATTCTTCCTTCCCGAAGGTGAACTTCATGAAATTGGGCTTTTGTTTTTTAATTTGATGGCCCGTAAAGAGGGACTTGATGTTGTTTACTTGGGAATGTCGGTGCCGTTGAGCGATTTGAAGATGGTCAATCAGGTACGGCCGGCCGATGCCTTTTTTGTCTCTTTTGTTTCGGCTCGGGATAAAAGTGAAATAGAGTCGCTTCTGCTACAATTAAGAGATTATTTTCCTAATACTCCTTTTATGGTTAACGGGTTGCAAATCAGAGAGCTGAAACCAGGTTTACCTGAAGATTTTGCAGTAGTATCCTCTATCAAAACTTTTAAAGAAAATATCAGGTTGCTGAAATATTCAGAATGATGTTTTTGTTACTCCTTTGTTTTTCCATTTTCCTGACAGATACCACAAGAATGTTCCTGCCAGGCCTAGCATCCATCCGAAAGGAATAGCCCACCAAATCCCTGAAGGGCCAAATTTCTCAGATAAAATTGCTGCGAGAGGTATTCTTACTACCCAAAGAGAGATGAGTGTTATGAACATTGGAATGAGTGTATCACCGGCTCCTCTCAAGGTTCCGTGCATGGTAAACATAGTCGAAAAAACCGGGTAAAAGGAACTGATAATGATAAGATAGTTGTGCCCGTGCTTGATGACTTCGGGATTGTCAGAAAACAGCCTCATCAGTGCTTCTCCCTTAAAAATAACAACCGCCATTACTAAAAAACTGATTCCCCAGGTCATAAACAGGGTGGCCCGAAGTCCCTTTTTTATTCGGTCTATTCGTCCGGCTCCAAGATTTTGGCCAACAAAAGCGGCCAAAGCCGATGCCAGATTCATCGCCGGCATCGCAGCCAGGGCATCAATTCTGCTGGCGGCTGTATAGGCTGCTAATACAGGGGTTTCAAAATTATTGATGATCCGTATTAGAGCCATCATTCCCAGTGCCACAAATGCCTGCTGAAAACCTGTAGGCAGGCCTATCCTTGCACTTTGCAAGAATATTGACCGATCGAAAACTAGTGCCTTCCAACTGAAATGAATCAGATGATCGCGATGGTTTAGTACCACCATGGCTACCATGAATGCTCCTCCCTGTGCAACAACTGTTGCAATGGCTGCCCCTTCAATTCCCCATTCAAAAACCAGGATAAATAGTAAATCCAAACCGATATTGGCCAGGGTGGAAATCGTAAAAAATAGCAGAGGCGTTTTGCTGTCTCCCAAACCTCTTAAAATGGATGCGGTGCTGTTGAATCCAAAAAACACCACGAGCCCGGAAATATATATGGTGAAATAGCTGATGGCTTCGGGCATTACATCTTCACCCACCTTGAGAAGGGTGAAGATTTCTCGGCTGTATAAAATGCCAAAGGAGGTGAGTATTACCGAGGCAATAAAAATAAATATGTAAATGGTTCCGATGGCTTTTTTGACCTCTTCATAATTTTTTGCTCCGAAATACTGGCTGATTACCACGGTGGCCCCGCTGCCTATTCCAATAACAAAAGCAATGAGTGTGTAGAAAATAGGGAAAGATGCGCCTACAGCTGCCAGTGCCTGTTCTCCCAGCACTTTTCCTACAATTATGGAATCTACCACATTGTATAATTGCTGGAAAATATTACCAACTACCATAGGAATGGCAAAACGTAATATGACGCGGCCCTCCGGGCCACTGGTCAAATCTTTCATCTACTTTTTGTGTTAAGCAAAACGCAAAGCTACAATAGTTCTTAAACCTGAGAAAATATTATTGCTTCGACAAAGCCGCTTGCCCCTTTAGCCCGATAAATCTATGAGGTTGCGGTATGAAGCATTCAAATTTCTGGAAATTGGAGCAACAGCAAATAAAAATGAGAAGTTAATTTGGAGCTTGACAGGATAGTTCTGTGTATTTTGCTAAAAACCATTATTTTTGTTGCTTGAATTTTGGACAAAATGGTTGAACGGGTTTTCTTATTTTTATTTCTTATTTTGGGTTGGACCGCCGGTCTTTCCGGACAGGTTCTTTCTGTGGATTCTGTGGAGGTTTCAATTGTGATTCCCGAACACCAAAAGAAAGAAATTCTTTTTAATTCGGATTCCTTAAGAGGTGAGGAACAATTCAGTCTTCTGAAGTATTTGAGGAAGAAGGACTCTTTACTGGCAGAAAAGAATTCTTATTCATCAGGAAGAATAAAAATTACAACTGATAATTACTTCAATCAACTCATCCGAGAACAGACCCTGCGGGAGTGGGATCGACGCAGATTGTTTTTCGAAACCATTACTCAACGTGGCTTTAATCCCTGGCGTTTTTCACTTTGGTGGGAGCATGACCGCACATACAAACCCTTTGCTTTGACTCTTAAATACAAAAAAAGGGACAGTGAACCCTTTTTCGATGACGTTTCAGTCAATCTGAGGAATCCGATTAAAGAATATCACCATTTTTTAAAGCATCCGCTGGGGGCAGATACCTTAATTACTGAGCTCGCCCAACCGCCGGTGGAGCATCTGATGAATGAAATTTTATACCAGCATCCGGATATGACGGATGAGTTGTGGGAGAATATTCCGGAGCCTCCCGGGTTTTCTTTTGGTGAAGGGTACATCAAGAACAGGTCGGCAAATGAAAGCATGGAGCGTTTGTTGCTTTGGGAAACACCTGAAACCAATAGAAAACTGGAGAAGAAGGATGCCATTCAACGTCAATGGACCTATGGGGGTACAGAAAATATTCAGGTTTCACAAGCTTTTCAGGAAAACTGGGTTAAGGGAGGTGAAAATTCTGTTTCCTTGCTGAGTGACCTTCGGCTTCAGGCCAGATATAAAAAAAATAATGTGGAATGGGAGAGTTATGTAATTCATAAATTGGGAATCCTCAATACGGAAGGAAATACCTCCCGGTTTAACGATGATTTAATCGAACTTAGCTCTAAGTATGGTTTGAGCGCCGGTAATAAATGGTTTTACAGTGGACTTATTAATTTTAAAACCCAGTTTTTTGACGGCTATGAGAGCAGAGATGTGGAAAAAGAAAACCCTGTTTCCGGCTTTTTGGCTCCGGCGTATTTGACCCTCGCAATCGGTATGGATTATAAGGAGAAAAACTTTACCCTTATGCTGCTGCCTGTTACCTCAAAAATGACTCTTGTTACAGATACAGTTAAGTTCGACCAAACCAGATATAAGATTGCTGAAGATAGAAAGGCTGATAATATGGGGGGGGCTTCGTTGGTGAATAGTTTTAGCTGGTCTCTTGCCAGGGATTTCAACCTTGAGTCAAAAATGGATTTCTTCTATGAATATATGAGAAACGACAACCAAATTCAGGCAGAGTGGGAACTTATTCTGGATATGCAGATTAACGTTTTTCTAAGTACGCGGATTGCCACCTATCTCAGATATTACAGCAACGAATCGGAGTATGTGCAATTTAGAGAAAATCTCAGTATATCCTTTAATTACAGGTTCTGAGTCTGTTGGTCCGGAGGGTTTAACTTTGTTTAACTTGCAGGGTTTGTTTGGAACCTGGATTTCATCTTATATTTGGGCCCTGAAAAACAAAGGGTTTTTTCATAGGTTTAGGTAAGGTTAGGTTAATTAGGTTAAGTTAGGAAAAGAGCAGGAAATTTTTTTTCCTGCTCTTTTAATCTTTTTTGCTTTTGTTTTGTTTACCTTATACAAAACAGGTAAACAGGCAGATGTATTTAACATCTTTTCTATTGACATAGGAATCAGCTTTGTTTATATTTATTTAAGTTTTCTCATAGTTTAGGGTTAGGTTTGGTTAATTGAGGGTTGCTTACAGTTTATGTGAGCAGCCCTTTTTTTGTTGCCGACGGGAGGAAGTGTCATGGAAGGTTATTTTATGCACCCCCTTCCTCTGGCTTTTTGACAAAAAAAAGCCGTGGTATTTTCTGATTAAATATCACGGCTTCTTATTCTATGGTTTTGTAAGCTTAACGAAAAGTTTGAACTGTGAGGTTGTTTCCTTTATATCTTGCTTTTCGAAATGCTTTGATTAATTCTTTCTCATAAGTGCCGTCGGCCTCAAAAACAGTATGTTTGTTCTGAATGTCAATTTTCCCGATTCGTATTTTGTATTCCGGGGTGTGACGGTTAATGATGTTTATCAAAAGGTCGGGACGAAGATTGTTTTTCTCCCCCAGGTTAATTGAGAATCTTGAAAGTCGGCTGTTGCCTTTTCTTCCGGAGCCTGCTTTTTTTGCTCCTCTTCCTTTATTCGCTGATGCGCTGATGGTAGAATTGAGGTCGGTCGAATTTTTATACTCCTGGTAAATGCGTCCGAATTCTTTAGACATAAACCGGTTAAGCAATTCTTCTTTACTCAGATGCCCCAGTTTTTCATTGATTACTTCCTCAAATTCAGAA
>NZ_JADQBH010000105.1 GCF_016278715.1 Marinilabilia sp.
GGATCCTGTTGCATCCATGCTGGCTGTGGAAAATGACAAACTAACCAGCATTGCGGAAGAGATACGAGCACTTCTGGAGAAGGCCATCAAATCCCTTTAGGTTTGTAATGAAATAAATTGACAGATTAAACGAAGTTATTTTGTTCTTTGCCAACTTGAGAATACTGCGAATAGCTAGCAAGTTAATGGATTTTCAAGAAAGTTAAAGGGCAAAAGTACAAGTTTAAAGCGGCAAGTTATTTCACCACAATCCTTTAAACCGCAAGGTGTTCAACTCAGCAGCTATTGTCAGAAATAGTTGACAACACCTCAATTTTGTACGAAATTAGAATAAGCTCAGGGCGGGGGACAGGATTTTGGGCCATTGGAACATTAATAGTAACATTCTGTTTCCGGCCCCGGGTTATTTGTCAGCAATCATAAATAGAAAGGAGGTTGAAGACTATGTTAACTTTTGCAGCAGTTACAGGACTTACCGTTTTTTGGATCATTGGAGCCATTTTGTTGGTGATAGCGGTATGGTTTATTCTGAAAATTGCCCTGGAGGATTCGGGAAGCAATTCCGTAATTGATCGCATTCGGAAGCGTTATTACAAAGAAGAAATGGAAGACGAAAATTATGATGAGCGGTTACATCATCTCATCTAATTTACCATCCGGTAGTTTTTTTGCCACTAAAACTCAAAATAACCCGTTTTAGTGGCATACTTTCCATCTTTCAGTCGCTTTTGGTTTTAGTGGCACTCAAAAATTCAAATTCGGAATACTGATTCACAAAAAAATTTATCCCTGGTTTACTTCAACGGCTCAACTCTGAACCAATCAACATCCACATTTCCGGCATCATTTATCATTCCGTCACGCAAAGCAAAATAACCTATTTTGGCGCCTATCCATCGCCCCTCAACCGCTTGAAAAACATCTCCCAATGTTGAAAAATCGTGCCCGTTTTCACTAAAGCTGAAGTGACATTGAGCTCCTTCAGTTACTTCAATTCGAAAATAGACGGTATTACTTTTCACTTCATCTTCGTACAACACCTCTTCGGCCCCACCCTTCCGGGCTCCATTGCAACGCACCACACGCACCATCAATTTTCCTTTTTCCTGCTTCAGAGAGATGTATTGGTAAGAATCTCCCATCACAACAAAACCGACTTCTTCCCCATCGAAACGGTGATTAAAGGTAAGTTTGGTGGAAGCCATGAACACATCGGCAGGGAATTTCTGTAAAAGCATATTGGGAACAGACCAAAGATTTTGGGCTTCTGCCGGACGCGGACGACAGTTTAATCGGTAGTATCCCAAATTTCCGGTAGGAAACCCATATTTGGGCACTGGATTGGCATGCCATTGCCATTGAAGAGCCTTTGTGTGGTGATTAAATTCATCACTTTCCGGAGGAGTCACAACTTTCCACTCAGTATCAATATCCGGTTTCTTATGCAATTTTACAGGCTCTCCAACACCGTTGCCGTCATAATCCTCCCCCATCAGGGGCCAACCATCTTTCCAACTCATAGGTTGCAGATGAACTATTCGTCCGTAGGCCCCTTTATCCTGAAAATGAATAAACCAGAATTCTCCTTTTTGAGTCTCTACCCAGCCGCCCTGATGGGGTCCGTTAATATCGGTCGAACCTTGTTCCAGCACCCGCCTGAACGTGTAAGGCCCAAAGGGCGATTCTGAACGCAATGCCAGCTGCCATCCTTTTGTAACCCCTCCCGCCGGGGCGAAGATGTAATAAAAACCATCGTGCTTGTAAAATTTAGCTCCTTCCACTGTAGGATTTTTATCATGACCATCGAAAACCATGACCGGATCTCCAATCAATGACTCTCCATCGGGTGCCATTTCATGAACCATCAACACAGATTTAAGTCCTGCTCTGCTTCCCGCAAAAGCATGCGTCAGATAAGCTTTTCCATCATCGTCCCACAGCGGACTCGGATCGATGAGGCCTTTGCCGTTTTTCACCAGATGCGGCTTTGTCCATTGACCTCCAGGTTCTTTGGCTTTGAGCATATAAATGCCAAAATCCGGGTCGCCGTAATAAATATAAAACTCCCCATTGTGGTACCGGATCGAAGGAGCCCACACTCCATTGCCATGCTGAGGTTCAGAGAAATGCTCTTCGGGATACTGCCTCTCAAGAGCATATCCAATCAGGTCCCAGTTGACCAAATCCTGGGAATGCAGAATGGGCAGTCCTGGCACGCAATTAAAGCTGGAAGCAGTCATGTAGTAGTCATCCCCGACGCGACAAACATCCGGGTCGGAATAGTCGGCATGAAGAATTGGATTCCTGTAGGTTCCGTCACCCTGATCGGCAACCCATACTTCTGATACCGGCGCATCCTGTCCCTGAACAGGAGGAAAAGCCATCATCAAAATTGCCAGTGATTGGAATAGTTTTTTCATTATACTATATTTTTTTTTGTTTTATTTCTAATCCGGTGCAATGGTGGACAGTTGAATGCTGAGGGTCGAGGTTGAAAGAAAAAAGCTGATAGTTCCTGGCTCTTAACTCTTAGCTAATATTTCTGAAGTAATATCTATAACCCAAACTAAGAACCATTCGCAATGTCTTTCCCAACACAGAACTCAAAGCCCTGAACTCAAAACTCTCTCAATATCCCAGTTGTCTTCTCCAGCGAGTATGTTTTTCGAAGTGTATTTCTTGGCTTCCTCTTCAGTCAACTGATGTGCCCAGGAAACACGTTCTGTCAAAGCTGCCCCCGGACCATAAGAATTGTATTCCGCATAATAAGCTGTTTTTTCTTTTTCCTCACTCCGCCAATTGTGCCATCCTTCAGGTTTAATATGCTTATCAAGAAAACAATTAATAAAAACGGTTTGTGCATAAGGTCGCCAGGGACGCCCGAGGTAAAACGAATTTTCCGGGGCGCTTCCTGTGATTCGACAATCAATGAAGACAAATCCAAATTCCTTCCCCTGGCTGGTAGAAGCTGCTGTAATGTAGCCCTTGCCCTTACAGAAAATCTCGCAACCCTCAAAAACCGCCGTTGACCACCCGAAAATAAAATCAACCGTTCCTTCAATGTAACAGTTTTTATAGTATTGACGACTTGCATCACCATGTGGATAGAGTGTATCCTGATTCCCGAGAAACCTGCAGTTTTCAAACACCACCCGGTCGCCATCAACACGAACCGCCACGGCTTGCCCCACTGGTCCTGCTGAGTTCTCAAAAGTCAGGTTACGGGCTATAAAGTCATTCCCAAATAGAAAGAAACCCGAAGACCCGGTTGTTCCCATCTCCTCACCAAACCGATTCAGTCTGGAAGCATAATCATCATAGGTAATAATGGTCTTAAACTTATCCTCACCAATAAATGTCACATTATTTTTTGATGCCGGCAACACAAGTTTTTCTTTGTAAACCCCGGTTTTAATGAAAATGGTTGTTCTTTGTTTTCTAAAATCGGGAACTGCATCAATCGCATCCTGCACCGTTTTAAAATCACCCGAACCATCTGCTGAAACAATGTAATCCTGGGCGGAAAGAGAAAATGAAAAAAATAGTCCCAGGAAAATAAAAATCCATTTTAGCTTCATCCGTAAAATTTTAGTTACGTTATCGGTTTTATATTAATTGCGTCCTTACCGTAGTCTTGAACCTCAAGTGCCCCGTCATGCTGGTGCAAAAGTATTCAGGAGTTCAAGTTCTTTCTTTGCTGTACCTCATCAGAATTTGCGTAATCACAAATGAACTTTTCAACCCCAAAAAACCTGTTCCCAATCTTAAAAAAGAAACACAAACCCTGCAGGTAACAAATTGACCTAAAATCAGGGTCAATTAATCATTCAAGACTGCTGACAACCACCAAAAAACTTTCCTAAAGACATTTAATCATCTAACTACCAAAGCAGTACAACTTTTCTTATTAGAAATTTGGCGACACCCAATTTTAACCGAAAAACCTCAAGACTTAGATACCATATAGGTTAAACACCTTTTTTATACCTTATGATTTTTTGTGTTATATATTGCCTTCATCTAAGAAAAACTGCCAGTCCATCAAATAAATTTGTACCTAAATCACAAGTACTTAATTTTGTTGGAAGAAAATAATTTGTACCCAAACTCATAACCCTCCATGAAACGACTTTTGTCAAAAGCAACCTTGTTGCCCCTGCTCTCAATTGTAATATTGATTTCTGCAACAACACCTCAAAACATTTATTCTCAAGGGAGTCGCACTCGTCAAATCGATTTCTCCCAAATTCCACCAGAGGTTTACGAACCACAAAAGTTTAGGATCAAATTTAAGGATGTAGCTGAGAAACAACTTGAAACGCCCCAAACATTAAAGAGTTTGTCCGGTATTTCCATTACCGGTATCAAAGAAGTTGATGCTCTTAACCGTCAATTTAGCGTAGTGAAAGGAAAAGCTCTTCTTGCAGATATTTACCACTCATCACTTAAATCTTCAACCCTTCGGAAAGAAAAACACAAAAATAACAGCTTACACCTTTGGTATGAGTTCGAAACCAGTGAAAAGATAAACATTTCCCATCTGATAAGCCAGTACCAAAAACTGGAATCGGTGGAAATCGTCGAACCGGTTTTTAAAATTGTTCCCATTCAACCCGTTAGCAATTCCCCAAAAACAAGCCAGGACAAAAATCCTGTCCGGGAAACCTGGATTCCTAATGATAACCTTTTTTCAGAGCAGTGGCATTATCACAACACCGGCCAAACAGCAGGAGTTGAAGATGCAGACATCGATCTGCCCGAAGCCTGGGAATTCATACAGGGCAATCCGGATGTCATTGTCGCAGTAATTGACCAGGGAGTAGATTTCAATCATCCCGACTTGGCGGGGAATATCTGGCAAGGGATAGGCCCTGAAGGTGAAGCAACCCTTCCTGGGAACCATGGCACACATGTGGCAGGAACAATCGCGGCCCTCAACCAGAATGGCACAGGTGTTTCCGGTATTGCCGGAGGTAGTGGGAATAATGATGGCGTTCGGATAATGAGTTTAGACTTATTTGACGGCCAGCATGGAATGTCAACGCTGGAAATGAATGTCTGGGCAGCCGACAATGGTGCCGCCATATCCCAAAACAGCTGGGGCTATATGGGGCCCGATTATTACAATCAATCTGACCTCGACGGCATTGATTATTTTAACGAATATGGCGGAGGCACTATCATGCAGGGGGGAATTACTTTTTTCGCCGCCGGGAATGACAGTGATGACGGCAATTGGTATCCGGGATGCTATGAAGGTGCCATTGCAGTTGCAGCAACCAATCACAACGACCAGGTGTCGTGGTACTCCAATTACGGAGAATGGGTTGACATCTCTGCACCCGGTGGAGAAACGGATTATAATTATGAAGAGGGAGTTTTAAGTACCATCAGCAACGGAGGATATGACTTTTATCAGGGAACATCAATGGCATGCCCCCATGTTTCTGGAGTTGCTGCCCTGATATTGTCGCAGGCTCCGCAATATTTAACCAACGACGAACTTGCAACCATTCTGCTTTCCTCTACCGACAACCACTATGCTTCGAACCCTCAGTACCAGGGGTTATTGGGAACCGGTCGTCTGAATGCACTAAAAGCTCTTGAAATGGTGCAGGAATACCTGGGGAACGTAAAAAATCCTCCATCTTTTAATGCGGAGGCAAAAAGTGAAACCGCCATTCAATTGAACTGGGAGCTTAATGAAAATGGAAATCCGGTAATGATTGCCATGTCGGCAAATGGAGAATTTGGTTCTCCGGAAGATGGCACCAGTTATACCACCGAACAAGAACTACAGGGAGGCGGAGTAATCAAGTATATTGGAAGCGATTTGACAAAGGAACTTCAGGAACTGGAAAGAAATACCACTTACCATTTCAGGATCTGGAGTTTTGACGAAAACAACGAATACTCTTATGGACGCTTAGCTCAAACTAAAACTTTTTCTCCCCAACTTGAAATTAGCACTTTATTGATCGATTACGGGCAAGTTTACATCGGACACCCCAAGGGTCGGACCATTGAAATCCAAAATCAGGGAACATCAGAACTGGTAATTTCCGAAACTGCTTTTTCTTCCGACGAATTTTCATCCTCCCAAATCCCCGCCTCCATTCAACCCGGGGACACCTATTCCTGGGAAATCATTTTCGACCCTTTACAAGTCCAAAGTTACTCCGAAAACCTCTCTTTCAGCACCAATGCACCTGACGCTGAAAATATTACCATTGCTCTTACGGCTAACAGTTCCGACCAGATTCCACTGCTGGTGTATTCCCCCACTGAAATCGAGGAGACGCTTAATTCGGGAGAAATCACAACCCGTTTAATTGAACTCACCAACAATGGTGATGGCAATCTCAACTTCAACGTTGATATTCAGGAAGAACACACTTCTTTAGAAAAGAATTTAAAAGCCCCAAGCACACAGGTACCCGAATATTATACTCCGGTAACCAAAGGTCAACTGATAGAACCCTCGTTCACTGACCGGGAAATCAAAGAAAGCGGAGGATCCAAAGAAGCAGGTTATCTATGGAATACCACCACCTTAGACTGGTATGACACCTCCGATGGAACAATGATTTCCCTTGGCGACGATGACACTAAAAATGATATTCCGCTGGGCTTTTCTTTCAAGTATTACGAAAACACGTACACCTCCATCAATGTGAAGTCAAACGGATGGGTCAGTTTCAACAATCCTAACGTTTGGTTCCCGGAATGCATTCCAGGTGGTAGTGGAACTATCTGTCCTTTTGGAGTGGATTTACTTCCTGATGAAAACAGTTTTATCGCTTACAAGGTTTTTGGAACCGAACCCGCAAGAAAATTTGTGGTGGAATACAACAACATTCCACTTTACAGTTCCGATATAAGGAACACTTTCCAAATCGTATTTTCAGAAGGGAGAAACACCATTCTCTTTCAGTACCAAGAGGTTGGGACTACCCCTTATTTGGCAGGCATTGATAATATAGACGGAACAAAAGGGATTGGCAGCTGCGGTGCGGAAGAAACCTTCCTTAACCCGGAAATTATCGCCAATAATATGGGCATCCGGTTTTCACCCGCAACATGGAGTAATATCCCTATCAGCTCCGGGACTATTGAGCCCGGACAAAGCACCACCCTTTCCCTTCAGATAGATGCAACCAACCTGGTTGAAAACACCTATTTATCTGACATCATTATCACCAATAACGACCCCAGGATGGAAGTTGTGACCATTCCGCTTACTTTAAATGTAATCGGAGTCCCTGATTTCCAGGCTGCTTCCAACACCGTATTGTTACCTCCCACGTATCTGGGCACAACTTCATCAGCAAGTTTCACCATTGACAACACAAACGGAACCGGTTCTTTAACCATTTCAGATATAACGTCTTCAGGTCCTCCCTTTGAGGTTGAAACCATCCCTGAAACCGTTTCCCCAAGAGAAACCGAAACCATTCAGATTTTATTCAGTCCTGATCAGAAAAAACTATATGAGGGGAGTTTTACCATTTTCTCCAATGACCCCGAGATACCTGAAAAAACCATCACCATCATTGGTGAGGGAATCATTGCCCCCGGAATCTCAGCCTCCTCTGATCGCTTTGATATAGAGGCTCTATCTGGCGACTCATGCAACAGAACACTTACCATTTCCAACGAAGTTGCAAACAGTATTCCACTTGAAGTAGCAATAAACCTCGCGACCGATAAAAAGCCTCTGGGAACCGCCAAACTCACTAAAGGAGTACCAACAGATTTAAAATCTTTTGCTCCGGCCACTCGTAAAAACCTCGGGAAAATACAAAAAAGCAATCCGGCTCCCAAATCGGACAATGGATTTAATGTACTATTCCTAAACACGTTGCAAGAGTCAGGGACTAACTTCCATCAGGCAATTGAAAATCTCCCGACCATCGCGAATGTTGACTCCGTTGACATCTCTTTTCAAACCCCAAATACTGAATACCTTCTTCACTATGACGTCGTTTTACTGGCAACAAATACTCCAATTGCCAGTGGTGGAATTTTTGGGGACATGCTGGCTGATTATATCGACCTTGGAGGTAATCTATGTGTTCTGAATGGAGCCTTAAGCGCTGGAGGTGGCTGGACACTTTCGGGGCGGATTACAGAAAGCGGATATCTCCCGGTTGAAATCAATGATTATACCTTTTCCCCCACTTCATGCAACTCTTTCACAAAACACCCTTTAACAGAAAATCTGACTTTGTTGGAAACATCAATTTACAGTTTTGTAGTTCCTCAGGGACCAGGAGTAAGTCTGGGAACTTTTGATTCAGGATATTCCTGCATTACTTACAATTCTGAAAAACCAATAGTAGCCATAAATATGTTTCCATCTGATGGCAATTATAACGATGATCTCATCACCCTAATGGGCAACACAATTGAATGGCTTGGAGATTATAACCGATGGATGAGAGTTGATAAAAATGTACTGAGCATTGAAGAAAGTACTTCGCAGGAAGTCACCCTTACTTTCGATGCATCAGGACTGGAACCCGGAGAATACACCGGAAACATACATCTGAATTCCAATTCCCCGGCAACTTCCAGTCTTTCAATCCCGGTTACTTTTAATGTCACTGAAGCCCCTGGCATATCCATAGACCATTCTGAATTTGACTTTTCAGAAGTTCCCATTGAAGTTAGAAGCTCTACCCCCAGAAAAATTTCAAATACCGGTTCTTCTCCTCTGGAAATAACAGCATTGACTGTTTCCGGACAGTATTTCGAGTGCTACGAGACTGCACCAATCACCATTGCCCCGGGAGAGACCACTTATCTTAATATTGCCTTCACTCCCGAGAGTGCTATAGAAGTTAACGGGCAATTAACAATTGTATCAAA
>NZ_JADQBH010000189.1 GCF_016278715.1 Marinilabilia sp.
TACCAACCCGTGTGGGGAAATTCCCTTGTGTCCATACGACAGCTGCCGGTTGATTGCCATAAACCTCTATTCTTATGTGGACAATCCCTTTACCGATAATGCCAGCTTCAATTTTGATTTGTTTAAGGAACACGCTGGCCATGCACAGCGCATCATGGATGATATTATTGATCTGGAACTGGAAAAAATTGACGGCATCCTGGAGAAAATAAATGCCGATCCCGAGACTGAAGAAATTAAAGGTGTTGAGAAAAATCTGTGGCTGAACATCCGTAAAAAGGCTGAAGAAGGTCGTCGTACCGGAATAGGCATCACCGGCGAAGGGGATATGCTTGCTGCATTAGGACTTCGTTATGGTAGCGATATTGCAACCGATTTTTCAGTGGAAGTGCATCGTTCACTGGCTGTCTCAGCATACAAATCGTCAGTGGAACTTGCCAAAGAGCGTGGTGCTTTCCCGATTTTTAACGCTGAAAAAGAAAAGAATAATCCCTTCATTAAACGATTGGCTGAGGCTGATCCTGAGATGTATGAGGAGATGAAAAAGCATGGTCGTCGTAACATTGCTTTGCTTACCATTGCTCCAACCGGTACCACCAGTCTGATGACACAAACCTCAAGTGGTATTGAGCCTGTTTTTTTGCCGGTTTACAAGCGTCGTCGTAAAGTGAATCCCAATGATCCGCAGGAGCGAGTGGATTTTGTTGATGAAGTGGGCGATAGCTGGAAAGAGTATATTGTTTTTCATCACAAGTTTGTAACGTGGATGAAGGCCAACAAAATTGACACAACAAGAAATTATTCACAGGAAGAACTGGACAAGCTTATTGAGAAGTCTCCTTACTTCAAGGCTACCTCTAACGATGTGGACTGGATGAGCAAAGTGCGGATGCAGGGACAGGTGCAGAAATGGGTGGATCACTCCATCAGTGTGACCATTAACCTTCCTTCAACTGCTACCGAGGAATTGGTGGGCCAGTTGTATGTGGAAGCATGGAGAAGCGGTTGTAAAGGAGTGACAGTGTACCGTGATGGTTCCCGTGCCGGGGTATTGCTCAATAATTCGGAGAAGAAAGATGAGGATGGAGCAAAATTCCCTAAAAAACGACCTGATGTTCTGGAAGCTGATGTGGTAAGATTCCAGAATAATAAAGAAAAGTGGATTGCCTTCGTGGGATTGCTGGATGGTCGTCCTTATGAGATTTTCACCGGACTCGCCGACGATGAGGATGGTATCCTGCTGCCCAAATCAGTTCAGAAAGGCTATATCATTAAGAGTCGCGACAGCGATGGAACCTCGCGTTACGATTTTCAATATGTGAACAAACGTGGATACAAAACCACCATTGAAGGGTTGTCGTTTAAGTTCCAAAAGGAATTCTGGAATTATGCCAAATTAATTTCTGGCGTATTGCGTCATGGTATGCCCATTGAGGATGCTTTACACCTGGTGGCCGGACTCCAGTTGGATAATGAAAACATTAACAATTGGAAAAACGGTGTGGAACGTGCCCTTAAAAAGTACATTCCCAATGGGACTAAAGTGAAAAAAGGTAATTGCGAAAACTGTGGCTCCGATAAACTGATTTACCAGGAAGGTTGTCTGATTTGTCAAAGTTGCGGTACTTCAAAGTGCGGATGATTTTTATTGCCATAATGTAACCAGGGGCCTGTCGATTTTTTTCGGCAGGCCTTTTTTAATAATTGGGTCGTTACAAATATGGGGACCTGTTTAAAATTTTGGTTCATTTATAAACATTGGTGCCCGGTTAAAAAAGTGAGATTGCTTCACTACGCTCGCAATGACCTGGTTTTGCGAGGATTAGAGTCTCGCGCACGTGGTGAGAAATGAGAGAGTAGTAACCAGGCTTGCTTAGGTAATGCCGAACGTAGCAATATTCATGAAATTAATTTTTTGTCCCGAAATAGGTTTTTTTGGTTTTGGAAAATCAAAACCTTACAAAACCCTAATCGGGATCTGGGTTTAAGAGATGAAATCCCTTTTGGGGAAATGTTTTGGACACTATTGATATTTTTCGAAAGCTATAAACATAAGAGCCCTTCAGGTTCTGTTGCTTCAGATATAAAGGTATGACCCCTGTGTGGGTCAAATATCTACAGATGTGGAATTTACATAAAAATCGACCCCGGGGTGGGTCGTGCCAATTACTACTGTGTTAAAATGAAAGTGTAAAAAGAACACAAATAGTATGTTTTATGTCATGTTTTGGTATGAGGTTTGTTTAATGAACAATTGATAATGTATTAACAAACCCTAAAAACCGAATTATGAATAACAGAATTCAAACATCTTTTAAAGACATCATGCTTTTGTCGAAATGTCAACTTCTTATCGCCCGAAAGAAATGGGAGACATTTCTTTTTCTTGGGTTTTCCCTTTTTTTTATGAATAGCTGTGCGGTTGGTAATTTGTCTTCAACGTTGGTTGAGAAGGATTATGTGCCTTATCAGAGGTTACTGCCGGTTTATGTGGGAGAAAAGTTGGATCTTTCCGTGCTGGAAGAGGAGGTTTACGATGCCCATTTCAAAGGTAAATTTAATTCATTCAGAGATGCGGATTTGCGAAAGCAAATTGAAGAAAGTCTGGTTCGAAATTTGGCTGATAAGAAAACCATTGTAGCCCAAAGCAGCAAGATATTTGAAAGTAATCAACCCATCGCTTATGAGGATTTTCTAGAACGACTGGATCATTATGAAATAGATGGAATTTTGGTGGTCAATCTGGATGATTATTGGCGCACTTCGACAAATACCTATAGCGATGAAACCAGTATAATTCTAAACGACGAGGACCCGAACGCTAAATTTTATTGTTACCTGGTTGATCGGGAATCATTGAAGCCCGTATGGATGGCTCGATCCGAAGTGAATGGAGTTATGGGTGGTAATCAGGCTCTTACCAGTAAATTGGCGAGAAAGGTGGCTAAAGACTTGAGAGATAACGGGTTGGTTGCCCCAAGGTAATTCAGTTTATTAACCGGACACCAGTGGTTTTAAATATGAAAATTCCGGAGTTTTAAAATGAAGTTTGAGACAGCTCCTTTTTAAAACCCATTATCCAATCTTTTGCCAATGTCTTTTCCTAAGGGAAATCCAGTGTGGACAAAATTTCGGTAGAATTTCGTAACGCTTAAAAAATATTCTTCGTTTTTCTATCTTTGCAGAAATAAGACCAGAAAATGTAACATCAAAGATATGAGTAATAGAAATTCAGTTCGCGTGAGATTTGCACCCAGTCCTACAGGCCCCTTGCACATGGGAGGGGTAAGAACCGCTTTGTTCAATTATCTTTTTGCCCGCCAAAACGGAGGTACCTTTATTTTACGTATTGAGGATACCGACCAAACCCGTTATGTAAATGGAGCGGAAGATTATATTATTGAATCGCTGAAATGGAGCGGACTGGAATTTGATGAAGGCCCTGTTCAGGGTGGAAACTTCGGGCCATACCGGCAGAGTGAGCGCAAGGCTCAATACCGGGAGTATGCCGATATGCTGATCGAGAAAGAACATGCCTATTTTGCTTTTGATACTGCTGAAGAATTAGATCAGGCGCGAAGCGAAGCGGAATCTGATGGACGAACTTTTTCTTACGATGAGCACACCCGTCTTTCTATGAAAAATTCCCTGTCGTTGTCATCCGATGAGGTAAAGAAACTGCTTCAGGATGAAATGCCTTATGTTATTCGCTTCAAGATGCCCGAACAGGCAGAGGCGGTGGAAGACGAAGATATGATTCGTGGCAAGGTCTCTTTCCGCACATCCGACCTGGATGACAAGGTACTTTTTAAGGCCGACGGAATGCCTACTTATCATCTGGCCAATGTGGTTGACGATCACCTGATGGAGGTGACCCATGTGATTCGCGGAGAAGAGTGGCTGCCATCTATGCCCCTGCATGTTTTGCTGTATCGGGCTTTTGGGTGGGACAAACCCGTCTTTGCACATCTTCCGTTGATTTTGAAGCCTCAGGGCAAAGGAAAGCTGAGCAAGCGGGATGGCGATAAACTGGGATTTCCTGTGTTTCCACTTGAATGGACAGATCCTGAAACTAAGGAAGTTGCTGCCGGCTATCGTGAGGATGGCTATTTTCCTGAGGCGTTCATCAATATGCTGGCTTTGCTGGGATGGAATCCCGGTACCGAACAGGAACTTTTTTCTAAGGAAGAATTGGTGAATGCTTTTTCTTTCGACCGCGTCAATAAGTCGGGTGCCCGTTTTGACCCCGAAAAAGCCAAATGGTTCAATCATCAGTACCTGGTTAATAAACCGGATGAAGAACTGGCCGGGCTTTTTGGTCCTGTGTTGGCAGAAAAAGGGGTTGTGCCTCCATCCGTCGATCATCTTACACGAATAGTCTCCCTGGTTAAAGAACGGGTTAGTTTTGTGGCCGACTTGTGGGAGCAGAGTGCTTTTTTCTTTGTTGCCCCTGAGGAGTATGATGCAAAAGTTGCAAAAAAACGCTGGAAAGGTGATGTCCCTGCTTTTATGGGGCAGCTGGCAGATTTCTTTGACGGTGTTTCAACTTCCTGGGATGCTGATTCTCTAAAAGAACAGGTTTCTGCCTTGATTCAGGAAAAAGAGATGAATTTTGGCGGCGTAATGAACTCTTTACGGTTGGCCCTGGTAGGTGGCAGTTTTGGCCCCGATTTGTTTACCATTGTTGAAATGCTGGAGAAAGATGAGGTGGTTTCCAGGATTAGAAAAGCCGTTGAAAAGTTGGGCTAATCAATTCCAAAACCCCAAGTAGGTGAATAGGCAAGTAGGGATTAGAGTTTTAAAAACTCAAAACCCGCAACCCGCAACCCAAAACCCAAAACACAGAACTCAAAATTGATGCAAATACAAAAATTAAAACAGCTGCTCGAAGGCCCCTTGCCCGGCGAACCGGCGCATGAGCTGATGGCACCGAGTGCCCGTTTCACGGGAACCCGGTTGCCTGATCCTGCTCAGGCACGGCCAAGCAGTGTTTTGATTTTGTTTTATCGCCGCAACGGCAGCTGGTTTCTGCCTTTTATACAACGTCCGGTTTATGACGGTGTACACAGTGGTCAGATAAGTTTTCCGGGGGGCAAATATGAGGAGGAAGATTCGGATTTCTGTGCCACTGCTTTACGGGAGAGTCACGAAGAGATAGGTATTGTGCAGGAGGATATTCAAGTGTTGGGTGCGTTGACTCCCTTGTATATCCCTAACAGCAACTTTCAGGTGTACCCTCAGGTGGGCTGGGTAGATTATCAACCTGAATTTTCTCCCGACCCCACCGAAGTGGACGAAATTATTGAAGTTCCTCTGGAGGTGTTGCTCGAGCAGGAAAATGTGAAGCAATTGACCAAGAACATTAATGGGGTCTCGCTCTCGGCGCCTTACTTCGACGCAGAAGGACGCGTGATCTGGGGAGCCACAGCAATGATTCTTAGTGAGATGCTGGAAGTGCTGCGAAAAATTTAGTTATTCCATCACATTTTTGTAATGTTCATAGCGTTCCAGAATTTCTGTAACGTAGTGATAGGGCTCTTCGCCCCGGCAGTAGCCAAATTTCACAACCGGGTCGTTAAAATATTTGGGCTCCGATTTATGCAGTAGATAATAATCCACATTGTTTTCCCATACCAGTGGGTCTTTTCCAAATTTCTCTGCCAGATTCATGGCATCCAGAACGTGACCCAATCCAACGTTGTAGGAGGCAAGTACAAATTTGATTCTTTCTTCGGGATCGGCCACCCTGGATTTTAATCGCTCATCCAGCCATTTCAGAAATTCCACACCTCCCCGGATATTTTGCCGGGGGTTGTCGGGATTCTCAACGCCAAAGCGATCAGCGGTCCCGGGCATTAACTGCATGAGTCCCTGAGCTCCTGCCCAACTTTCAACTTTTGGGAAGAATCTGGATTCCTGATAAATTAAAGAGGCAATCAGTCTCCAGTCCCAGTTGAATTTGTTACTCTCCTCCTTAATCATTTCATCGAAATCAGATACCTGTCCACCTTTAATGGAATGAAAACCCTCATCCACCAAGTGAACGGAGCGTTTGTTGAGATAATATTTTTGATAAATCTGGTTGTAGCGGGCGGTTTTTTTGAAGCTGATGAGCCAGTTATTGATGACGTTTAACAAATCGGGCGAGGTAGAGCGAACGGCCCACGAAAGCTTTTGAGGAAAACTGATGGCGGTTTCCACATCCAGATTGGGGTAGTAATTGAGGTTAACCCGGGCCAGATTCTCATCACAAACTGTATATTTTATTTCTCCGCTGGCCACCAGACCAATGAGTTGTTCTACTTCATAATCTGCAATTTCAACGATGTTGATGCTGTCGCCGATTTCCTGGGCCAGGTTGCGCAACCTTTTGGCATAGGCCGATTCTTTTTGTACATAGATGGTCTCTCCTGCAAGATTCAGTTGGTTGCGAATGAGTTTATTGTACTCGCGGTCTCCGGTGTTTCCATCGTCGGGCTGATAGCGTTGTTGTATCAGAACCTGTCGACTGTAACTGTGGGGCTCGCTGAATCTTATGCCCTCGTTTTTTTCGAGTGTGGCGGCAAGACTGCTGGCAACGATGTCAATGGCTCCTGCTTTTAAATCCCGGTAATTGGTGGAGAGGTCGTTGTTTATGGTAACATCCAGTTTTAATCCCATATAATTGCTGAATTCCTGAAGTAGTTCCAGCTGATAACCCATGGGTGTGCCTTTGTATACAAAGTAGTTGGTCGAGTTGTAGTTGGTGACCACCCTTACCACTCCTTCTTCGTTGATGTCGTTCAAATCTCTTTTGGAGAGTTCAATGGCTGTATCCGGGGAGGCTCCTTTTTTCTCCGTAAAACATCCCGGTAACAGTAATGTTAGACTCGTAAGTATTGCGGTAAGAATCTTTCCCATAAAAGTGTTTTTCTGACCGGACCCAAAAATCATACCTGTTGTTATTTTGGCTGCAATCTACCGGTCAATAAGGTGAGCAAAGATATCAAAATGTTGACATGCAGGCAAAAACGTGTCGGGGGTTAGTCATAAAAATTCCACGAAACGCCAAATCTTAAACCTCCAGGATTGATGGGATAGCCGATGGTATGGAAGTAGTCGGTGTCCATCAGCCCCTGATTTGCGTGATCATATTTGACGAAAATATTGGCTCTTTTGAGATGAAAGTTTACAAATGGATCTATCACCGGATAGTTTCCTGTTTTTCGATCCCGCTGGATAAAGAATTGACCGGTTGCAGGCATAAAATCCGGTGCGTAATAGGCGGTATGGTATCTTACATCAAATCCAATCTGGAAAAATAACACCTGAAAAAGCGTATTCTCAAAGTAATTGGAGCTGAAAATAGAGAATTCAGGTACCGGTACATAGCGGTCGTTACTGGTGATTTGGTAGGCCAATTCATTTCGACTGTGCAGGTTCCAGAGTTGAAAATGCTTTTTTAATTTCACCTGGATGAGTTGCAAAAAATCATTTGTCTGATCGGGTAAGGCTTCTTCATCCCAGTAAATATGGTCGTTTAGCAGTCTTATTTCACCGGTTAGCTGCAATCTGCGTGTGGGAATATTGATGCCGCCACGAATTTTTACAGTTTTTTCGGGGTCAAAACGCTTGTTCCAGGAAATGTGATTGGAATAATACTGTTCGGTAAAGAAGTCGGGCGATGTCAAATAGATTCCTCCTCGGGCAAAAAAACCTGCTGTGTCCCGGGCTATCCTGAATTGTGTGTTAAAACCTCCTGTAATTTCACTGTCTCCCGCTTTATGTCCCTGAAACCAAACACGCAAGCCGGCATCGTAAAAGAAATTATTGCCCAGGTTTTTGAAGAGTTGACCGCCAAATGCCGTTGCAGTACGTTTTTCTTTTCTTTTGTGGTAGATCAATTCACCTGTTTCGTTGTTTGCAGTGTCCAGAATGGCGACGGTTGATGCCGGCCAGCGATTGCGTTCCACCTCATTCATCAGATAAACCCGCATCCCAAAACGCAAAAATGGATTGGCTTCTTCATTAAACTTCAGTTGTATCGTATTTCTGTAGGTGGTCTGATATGTGGTATCTTTGGTTTGAGATGGGTCATTGTATCTTTCATGATAAAACCAGAGCGTTTCATCCTCGGGGAATACCTTCGATAAGTCATCAATTTTATAGGCCCGTCGATAGCGATCCATCTCAAAAGTGTGACTGACTGTAGCCAGTGGTGTTGTTTTCTTCACCGAGTCGTTGACAGCAATGGATATGTTCCCGATTTTAAGTTTTTGATTGACAAAAAGCTTGTAGTTGTCTATGCGTGTTGATGCATTTGTGAAGTAAACGGGAATATATTCGGGTCCGTCATATTCATTGTCTTCCGGATTGAGGATGTTGTTGTCGTCAATGATTCCTCCATTGTGCAACTGATCGGTTTTGCCGTAAACAAAAGACCCGTGTACCAGGTATCTTTCGCCAGAATAGGACGAAAAAAGCCGAAAAAGACGGTTTTCCACTTGCTGTCCGTCGTATTTTCCGACCGATGATATTAGTTTATAATTGAAGCCCACATTGAGGTCTTCATTGATGTTTTGAGTGAACAAAACGCCCACATTTTCTTCGCTCCTTCTTTTGGGACCACTGTGCTGATAGTAAAGATTGGTGTAGGGCGTTCGGGTATTGTAATATTTCCAGTCTTCGGGTGACGTCAGCCAGTAATTCAGATTATTTGAAAAAAGAAAACTACTATGTACCGGGATGTCTTCAATAATGACCGATTGGGCCGGGGCTCCCAGGTTACCTGTA
>NZ_JADQBH010000022.1 GCF_016278715.1 Marinilabilia sp.
TGTTCGGCAAGAGTGTAAACGCTTTTAAGGTATTGGTCCATTTCATCTTCTTTTTCGAAAAAGGCAATTACTTCGGGACTAAGGCCCGTTTTGTTTTTGTATTCTTCATAGCGGCCGGGATTATGAATACACCGGCAGTCGAAAACAAAACCACCTCCGTGCCCCGAATCATCCACAGGAGTTCCCCGGCGATAGGAAAAACTGGTAATGCTGATTGTGAGCTTTGGTGTTTCACTCAGCAGTTGCAATTTTTCGGAGCGGGTTACCTGCCAAAGTGCTTCTTTCAATGCTGGCAGTTCAACCGGAATAGTCAGATTGGAAAGAATGAATTTCAGATTGTCGATTGCATAAGGGATGCTTTTGAGAAAATGTTCTTTTTTTTCGTAGAAACCTCTGAATCCATAAGCTCCCATGGCCTGCATGATGCGGATGAGTACAAATCCCTGGAAAAAGTTTTTGAACCCGGTTTCATCCACTTTAATGCTCTTCCTGAGAGTAGAGATGTAAAAGTCGAGCAGATCCTGTCGCAGCTCATTGGGTAAATCGGCTTTTGCATCATAAAGCAACGATGCAAGATCGTATTGCAATGGTCCTTTGCGTCCTCCCTGATAATCAATAAACCCCGGGCCGTTGTCATTAACCATGATGTTGCGCGATTGGAAGTCGCGATACATAAAATAGTCACTGTCGGCCTGTTGCAAGTAATCTGCAAAGGTGTTGAAATCGTCTTCCAGGAGTTGCTCATCGAAGGGTATCCCGGCCAATTTCAGAAAGTAGTATTTAAAGTAGTGCAAGTCCCACAGCATCGATTGCTTGTCGAAACTATGGCGGGGATAGCACAAGGAGAAGTCGAGCTCTTTGGCGCCATCCACCTGAAAACGGATGAGGTATTCAATAGATTGTTTGTAGAAATCGACAATTGTGCCAGGAATTTCTTTTTCGCTCCTGGAGGTTGACAACCAGTCGTAGAGGGTTGTATTGCCAAAATCTTCCTGAAGATAAATGTCAGAGGTATCGTTCACACTGAATATCTCCGGAACCGGAAGGTTTAATGCTTTGAAATGACGGCTGAATTCTATAAAGGCCCGGTTTTCTTTTTTATCATGATTGATGGTCCCGATAGAACTTTTGGTAGCCCCGGAAATACGAAAATAACGACGGTCCGACCCGGAAGGAGGGAGAGGGGTGAAACTCTCGGTTTCCTCGCCGGCCCATTGTAAAAAAAGTTCTTCAAGATGCGGTGGATATGAATTTTTCAAGGTTTTTCAGTTTAAAATAAGGTGAAGGGAAAAATTTCCCGGTACTGCATCCAGGCAAAAAGCACAACAAACAACAATGATGGAAGCAGGTCGGTGACTTTCAGTTTTCCCAGATTCAAAATGTTAATTCCCAGTCCGATGAGCAATACTCCACCGGTGGCTGTGAGTTCGTTCACCACCGATTGGGCAAAGAAATCACCCAGCCACATGGACAGCAGGGTAATACCTCCCTGATAAATAAGAAGTGGAACTACCGAAAACAATACCCCGATTCCCATTGCAGCCGCCAGGGCCATGGAGGAAAACCCGTCAAGCACCGATTTGGTAATCAGAAGTTCTGGACCACGTCCTACGCCTTCGTCAATGGCACCCAGAAGGGTCAGCGAACCCATGCAAAACAGCAGAAAGGAGGTAATCAGACCTTCCGTAAACCGTTCGTCTTTGAAACGGAATCGTTGTTTGATTTTCTCTGAAAGGCCTTCAATGCCCTCTTCCAGGCGCAAAGCACCTCCGGTGATGCCTCCAAATAACAAAGACAGTACCACCACAATAATCCAGTGGCTTTCCAAAAACATGGAAACGCCCAATGCCATTGTAAACAGTCCGATGCCGTGAAATACCACTGCTACAACCCGGCGGGGAAGACGTTGCTTGAACAGGATGCCCAGCAGACTTCCGGCAATTATGGTGGCTACATTAACCAGTGTTCCTGTCATTTTGTTAAATATCTTTAATGCCTTGCAAAAATAAGACACACGAGGTTAAGAAAAAAGTAATTCAGTCAGTAGTTAGTAGTTTTTTCGAGTAGTCAGTAGTCAGTAGTGGGGTTTTCCTGTTACTGAAATACTTATACCACCCCTTCTTTCCGAACGAGGGTTTTTTTTCACTCATCTCCGACAAGAAAATCTCAGTTCTAGCTGCTTGGGTCCTTTTCACCTAAACTGTTTTTCCGGCTTCAGATCTTTTTGCCGATATAGAAAACATAGCCATAGAACTCTTTAAACTGGTCGTAGAGTTCCCTTTCGTGTTGTTGATTGGCAATGAATTCTTCCGCCATTTTGTTGCCGGCATGTTTTTCCAGAAAGATTTTCTCTGCAGCCACCTGGGGAGCATAGAAATTTTCTATCCAACAATTTTCAGGCAGAATAAACGATGCTACCGGAATATAGCCCGCCATTTGCATTTGCAAAACTTTGGCGGGAATGGTATCAATCTCAGGGTATGCATCCAGCCAGAAAGATTCTATTTCGGCTGGCCGCTCCGGAGTAAACCATGAAGCTTCGGTAACTGCGACAAATCCTCCTCTTTTCAGACAAGTGTTCCACTCTTTCAGGCCTCTTTCATAACCAATGTTGTAGATTGCCCCTTCGGACCAGATGAGGTCTAATGCTCCTTTCTGAAACGGAAGATTGTCCATGGAACCGATGATTCCTTTTACCCTGTTCTGAAGGCCCAGTTCCCATGCATTATTATTAAACAAATCAATAAAATCGGGACAAAGATCCAGTCCGGTGACTTGTCCAGGTGCATTTTGAGCCAGTATCATCGTTTGTCCTCCGGTGCCACAGCCCAGGTCGGCGATTTGAGATTCATCGGTCAGGTTGTCAATAAAATTAAGGGCCTTGAGGGTGACTTCCGGACTCCCGGGTCCCTGGCGTTCAATATAAGAAAAATATTCACAGATGAGATTGATGTCGAAATTGTGAATGGATCTATTTTCGTTACTCATGATGCTTTAAATTTGAGGATTAGCAATAAAACAGCAAAAGAGCACATAAGGTATTTTTGTCTCTCAGTAAAAACATGGAATTTACTAATGCCTGATAAATTAATTGGTTTATTTTAATGCTGCCGGAAAAACGCTCAGCAGCATTAAAAACAAAATTATAAGAAAAGCTCCGATATGAATATGCCGGCTAGATAAGGGGGAATAACCACGGCCATAATGCCTAAGGTTATTTATTTTACCAAATCTGAAATCGTATTAAACATCCAATGGTTCTAGTGATATAAAGATAAGGAATAATTTTTTTGACCCGCAAGATGAGACTCATTTTTTCGAAAAAGGGAAAACCCCAAAAAGAATTATTAATTTTGATATGGAGAAAATGGGGAATCTTCAAATTTTATTTGAACTGACGACTCCGGGATTTATTTTGAGCAGCAACGATGGATATTTTTTTTGAATGTCTCTTTTTAGTATTTGGGAATGATCGCAGATGAGGTGATGGATGGAAATGCACTGACGACAGGGTTAAATTGGCTACCAGAAAGAAACATGATAACGGACAAATATTTATGGTTATGAAAAAAACGGTAACATAACAAAGCTTCAAAACATCACCTGGGGCCTCACATTTAATTCAACAACTTGTTTTGGCTTCTCCCGGTTGTTTGGGCAGAAAAAATCTTAGCGGGTTTAAATGTCAAGGCCAGCCGTATATTGGTTAACTTTGTGCTTAATAAAAAATTGGCAGATGGAATTGGCAGATGGAAATAAAAGAACTTAATAAAAGACCCGAAATTGAGCAAGATAAAAGGTTAATTGGTTCTTTATCTCAATTCGACAATCTTTTAATGGAATTGAGGAAAAAGGAACTTCCTGAAGAAATTGTAAAATCTATCAATAATGGAATTGACCAAATAAACTCAGTTTCGGAATCAGAAAAAGAATTGAGAAAACAAATAAAAAAGACTCAAACCAGTATTCTGAAGTTAATTGAGAAGAAGCTTAAACTTGTTACGAAAAACCACTATCGAAATACCTGGTTGGCAGTTGGGATGGCTGCTTTTGGAATTCCGGAACAATTGGTGATAGGTTTTTAAAACAAAATAAGAGAAAAACTATGCAGGAATTATTAAATTATAATCCGGTTTTATTAGCATTAGTGGCTACCCTTTTCACCTGGTTTGTTACAGCAGCCGGTGCATCAATGGTTTTCTTTTTCAAATCAATTAACAAGAGAGTTCTTAATTCAATGCTTGGGTTTGCAGCCGGTGTTATGATTGCAGCCAGTTTCTGGTCTTTGTTAAAACCTGCAATTGAAATGGCTGAAGCTGATGGAAATATAGCATGGTTGCCTGCATTAGTTGGATTCTTATCAGGAGGTGCATTTCTATTAATTATTGATAAAATTTTACCCCACTTGCATTTGGGTCTATCGATTGATAAGGCTGAAGGTATTAAGACCTCATGGCAAAGAAGTATTCTTTTAATTCTTGCCATTACACTTCACAATATTCCAGAAGGATTAGCTGTTGGTGTTGCATTTGGAGCTTTAGCCAATAACCCGGATATTGGAATGCTTTCAGGAGCCATTGCTTTGGCAGTTGGAATTGGATTGCAAAATTTCCCGGAAGGAGCGGCAGTTTCAATACCTTTGCGAAGAGAGGGTTTATCAAGATTACGTGCATTTAATTATGGGCAATTATCCGGAATCGTTGAACCTATTGCCGGGGTGATTGGTGCATATCTTGTGCTTTCGATTGAACCTCTGTTGCCTTATGCACTTTCTTTTGCAGCCGGAGCAATGATTTTTGTTGTTGTTGAAGAACTGATACCGGAATCTCAAACTGGACATGAAACAGATTTTTCTACGATAGGTGCAATGTTAGGATTTGCTACCATGATGTTATTAGATGTTGCTCTTGGCTAAAATTTGAAAGATCGCAAAGCATAAATTATGATTCAGATGCATTTTATACCTGGCAGAAAATCAACCCCTCCAACCCTCAAGATCCTGCAAAGTCCCGTTATTGCGAACGAAGTGAAGCAATCTCATTTTTTTTAACCGGACACCAATGATTTAATATATCACAGGGCAGCAACCTCAGATATATTGGAAATATTTCACAAGCGGACTGAAAGCCCAACTTAACAATCCAATTAACTGCCCTTACAGGGCGATAAAAATATCTTGCCAAAGCCCCAACGTGTTACGTTGGGCAAAATTAAGCCGGACTTTCAGCCCGAATTATAACAACAATTACTCCGCAACCTACAAATTAATGCGATATGTTAAGGTATTAGTAATACTCCGTCAAATTTTTGCAATGCTCTGCAAACCAGTTGTTTGTACTCTAAAGCGTTTGTTAAAATCCAGTATATTAAGATTGTACGAAGTATCTTACATCTTGCATCTAAAAATCTAACGATCCATTGAATTAGAGAACTCCGTTAAAACTTGATTACTCCGTTAAACTTTTTTAAATGCCTGTTAGTGAGTAATTTGCACAATGCGCAATAATTATCACAACTCTCTGATAATAAAAACTTTGCGCCATTGCGTCTTTGCGTTTAGACTTTTTTTAACGAACTATTAAAACTTAAAACATGACTTTATTTATTCTTAAAGTTGAATTAAGCGTTCTATTTCTTGTTGTTTCAGGTGCTGTTTCGGCTCAGAATCCAGTTGATTCAATTTTGGAAGTTCGGGATACACTAATTAGAAAAGCGAATGAATCTGTATTAAATGAACCAGAGATGGAGGAATTGGTAAATATGATAGCAACCCCAAATATCATTGTTACACACCTGAGAACTTCGAAATATCTACCACTGATAAAAGGCATTGTTGTTCATCCTCTGTAACCACACCTTCCATATATACCCGGCAAAGAGTCTTATTGTTATAGCCAAGCAGAACCTCGCACGATTCTTTCGCATTGCTGGTATATACTTTTGTAAAGAAATTATTAAACACCGGCTTTGAATCGTCCGAGATAAAAAGTTTAAAATTGCTGTTAATCAGGCTGAATCGTCGTTCTCCCAGCATGTCGGCCCCAGTGAAGTTCAAGTCGGAAATGGCCCCTTCAGGAGTTAGAGAAAAATATCCCATGGGCGATAAATCATACAACATGGTGTATTTTTTTAAGGCTTCTTCTGCGGTTTCGTAAGCCTGTTGCAACTCTTCATTCTGCATCTCCAACTCAATCTGGTGTACCTGTAACTCGTGCAGGAGCTTATTTGCATCGGCTTCCATCGACAAGGCGTATTCAGTTTTTGGCTTATCAATCAGGTGTTTTTCTGCTTTTTGGCGAAGCATTTTGGCATTGGTAAAATCTATTTCTTCGTTTGTCATAACTTGTTTATTTCTTTGTGATGGTGATAATTGCTGAAGATAATTCAAGGCGATTAAAAAGAACATTGACAGACCATGTGGTGTTTATTTCTTTTTCTTCGGCTGCAATTACCTTCATTTTAATATCGTTATTACCTTGTTTTTTCAAAAGATTGACCATTTTTTGTTCCATCTTTTTTCTAAAAGCCTCAGGTATGAATAATTCCATAAAATTATGCTCTGTAACATTTTCACGTTTTTTACCGAAAAAAGTTTCAGCTGCTGAATTAAATTCCACAACTTTCCAGTCGGCTGATATTTTCAGGATTACCTTAGACGAAGAGTCTATTAAAAGACGGTTTTCCTGGTTCATTTTCAGGAATTTTTCTTCCGCAAGCTTCATTTCCGAAATATCGATGAACGTAATCACCAGTCCGTCAATCCGGTCGTCGAAAGTTCGGTAGGGCATAATACGAATGGAAAACCACCTTCCGTCTTTAGTTGGAATCTGCTTTTCAATAAAAATGAGTGTTTTTAGAACCTCCAGTGCATCTTCCGGCAGGTTGGGGTAAATAAGTTGTGACACCTGGTCGGTAAATGGCCTTCCGACGTCGCTTTTGATGAGTTTAAATATTTTTGTTGCCTGATTGGTGTACCGACGAATATTCAACTCCTTGTCGAGGAATAAAGTGGCAATATCGGTACTGTTCAGCAGGTTTTTCATATCGTTGTTTATCCGCGAATAATCTTCCACCTTGGCCATTAATTCGGCATTTACCGTCTGAAGTTCCTCATTCAGGCTTTGCATCTCTTCTTTGGAGGTCATGAGTTCTTCATTGGTCGATTGCAGTTCTTCGTTGGCCGATTGCAGTTCTTCGTTGGTCGATTTAAGCTCCTCCTGCGAGGTCTGCATCTCTTCGGTTATATTTTGCATTTCCTCACGCGTGTGCTTCAACTCTTCCTCCAATTTGGTTTCCCTTACTGAAGCTTCTGTTTCTTTTCCCTTTTTTCTTGGTGGTTTGGATTTTTCAGGAGGTTCCGGAACTTCCGTGAAGATAATCATCAGCTTGCCGTATAGCGGTTCCGGCTTATGAATATACTGGATAGTTACATTTAAAGTTATTGAACTTCCGTTTGTGCCAATTTTAACATGGTGCAATACCACTGGCTCTTTATTCAAATTGGCTTTTCGAAAACCGGTGGCAAAGTCATTCTGGAAACCCGGTCGTAACATGGCAAAAATATTCAGGTTTGCTTTGCCAACAGCGGGCTCCAGGTATTTCCCGGTTCGTCCGCTGATGTATAAAATATCGCCATTTTCGTTTACCAACACGCCGGCGGGGGAAAAATGACTCAGCAGTAGTTGGTCGGCAAGTGTTTGAATGTTCATAATCGGTTTTTCGGGTTCAGTGGTTTCAATGTTTCCCAATTTGGGACGGGTAAAAGAAGATGGAAAATCCAATAAAAGCGGATTGTGGCTGGTTTCTGAGCGTTTGAAAATTTTAAGGCTGCCCTCAACCGGAGAAAAAAGATAGCTTTGTGCACCAAGTGTTTCGGAAGTTCCAAGCACCAGTAAACCTTCCTGGGTAAGGCTGTAGTAAAACAAACCCAGCAATTTTTTCTGCAATTCGGGCGCCAGATAGATTAACAGGTTCCGGCACGAAATAAAATTGATTTTGGTAAATGGCGGATGCATAATAAGGTTATGTTGAGCGAACACAATCATTTCCCTTATCTCGGTACTGATACGGTACCCGTCCTCCGTTTTGACAAAGTATCGGTTCAGTCTATTGGGCGATACATCTGAAGCAATATTGTCGGGGAAAATTCCCTTTCGTGCAATATCAATAGCATCGTTATCGATATCGGAAGCAAATATCTGTAAAGAGATTCTTGATTTGGGTTGAATTTTTTCCAGTACCTCCTTAAACAAAATGGCAAATGAATAGGCTTCCTCGCCTGTAGAGCAACCTGGTATCCAGGCCCTCAATTGCGTGTTGGGTTTCATATTTTCAATCAGGGCCGGGATTTCTTTTTCTTTTAATTTTTCCCAAACCGGAGCATCCCTAAAGAAATTTGTAACGCCAATCATTAACTCTTTGAACAGGATATGTACCTCCTCGGGGTTTTCCTGTAAATAATGAACGTAAGAAAAAATTCCTTCAATTTTATGAATGCCCATTCTTCTTTCAACGCGGCGATAGATCGTATTCTTTTTGTAGAGAGAAAAATCATTTCCTGTATGTGTTCGCAGTAAAATGATGATTTTATCAAAAGCGCTTTTATCTTTTACTTCAACATTAAGATTCGATTTAATTACAGGTATATGTTTAAGGAAATTAATTAGTTCGGAAGACAATTTTTCCGGAGGAGCAACGATATCAACCAGTCCTGAATCAATGGCACTGCGTGGC
>NZ_JADQBH010000132.1 GCF_016278715.1 Marinilabilia sp.
CATGCGTGAGTTTTTTAACGCTAAAGATTACCTGGAAGTAGAAACCCCCATTCTCCAATCAATTCCCGGAGGTGCTTCCGCCCGTCCGTTCATCACACATCACAACACACTGGACATGCCGCTCTATCTGCGCATTGCCAACGAACTTTACCTTAAGAGATTGATTGTCGGCGGCTTCGAGGGTGTCTATGAATTTGGGAAAGATTTCCGCAACGAGGGCATGGACCGCACACACAATCCGGAGTTTACGGTAATGGAAATCTATGTGGCCTACAAAGACTACAAATGGATGATGGACTTCACCGAGCAGATGATCGAAAAAGTGGCCCTCGACTTGCATGGCACCACAGAAGTTCAGGTGGGTGATAACTCCATTGACTTCAAAAGACCCTACAAGCGCATCAGCATGTTGGATTCCATCAAGGAACATACCGGTTACGACATCTCCGGCATGGATATAGCCCAGTTGCGCAAGGTTTGCGATGAGTTGGAAGTTGAAAATGACGAATCGATGGGTAAAGGAAAACTGATCGATGAGATTTTTGGTGAGAAATGTGAAGCTTCGTACATTCAGCCCACCTTTATTACCGATTACCCGGTAGAGATGTCGCCGTTGTGTAAGAAACACCGGGAAAATCCCGAACTGACCGAACGCTTTGAACTAATGGTAAACGGTAAAGAGCTGGCCAATGCCTACTCTGAGTTGAACGATCCCATCGACCAGCTGTCCCGTTTTCAGGAACAATTGAATCTATCCGAAAAAGGAGACGATGAAGCTATGTACATCGACACGGATTTTGTCCGTGCGCTGGAGTATGGCATGCCCCCCACCTCGGGAATGGGCATCGGCATAGACCGCCTTACCATGCTGATGACCGGACAAAGCACCATTCAGGAAGTGCTTTTCTTCCCACAGATGCGCCCCGAAAAGAAAAAGGAACGCGACGGAGAGGAAAAATTTACAGCTATCGGCGTACCGACGGAGTGGGTCCCTGTAATTTACAAAGCAGGATACTCCCGAGTGGAAGATCTGAAAGAGTGCAACCCCAACAAGCTTCATCAGGAACTGTGCGGACTCAATAAGAAACACAAACTGGGCCTTCAGAATCCTAAACCGGACGAAGTAAAAAGCTGGGTGGAATAATAAACCCACTCTATTTGAACCCGCGGTTTGTAACCCGGAATTACTTTATACAAAGAATCATAAGACCAGGGAATCTAAGGGATTTTCATGAAATAAACTGACTAGTTAAGTAAAAGATCAGACCAAAGAATTTAGGACATCAGGATATTTTGGAACAATCCCTAAATCAATGACTTTTGTCGTTGCATTAGGCTCCCATCAATCAATAAATTTGCAGAAACCAAAACAGACAGGCATGGATGAAGAATCAACCATTGGTATCATAGGAAGTGGCAGTTGGGCCACCGCTATTGCCAAGATGGTTCTGAATAATTCAGACAGACTGAACTGGTACTTCCGTGAGCAAGAGCACATTGACCGGTTTCGTAAAATGGGACACAATCCCAATTACCTAACATCAGTTGATTTTGACACTGAGCAGATATTTTTTTCCACCGACATCAACGAAATAGTGGAAAAATCCGACATCCTCATTTTTGTCATTCCCTCAGCATTTCTCAAGGAAGCATTGGAGCCACTAAAAACATCGCTGAAAGATAAATTTGTGGTATCGGCAATTAAAGGACTCGTCCCTGACGAAAACCTTATCATTGGCAACTTTTTCCATAAGCATTATGAGGTGCCTGTCAATTCAATTGCAGTCATTTCGGGCCCCTGCCACGCCGAGGAGGTAGCACTGGAACGCTTGTCGTACCTTACAATTGCTTGTCAGGATATCAAAAAAGCCAGGATTTTTGCCGCAAAACTGGCTTGTGCTTATATTAAAACCACTGTAATTGATGATATTTATGGAACAGAGTATGCCGCCGTGCTAAAAAACGTGATGGCTATTGCTGCCGGTATTTGTCACGGTCTGGGCTATGGAGACAACTTTCAGGCCGTCCTCATTTCCAACGGAATACAGGAAATCAAAAGATTTGTGGATACGGTTCATCCCATCACCCGCGACATCAAAAGTTCGGCTTATCTGGGCGACTTGCTGGTAACTGCATACTCCCAGTTTTCAAGAAACCGCACTTTCGGAAACATGCTCGGAAAGGGCTATTCGGTAAAAAGTGCACAGTTGGAAATGCTGATGATAGCGGAAGGGTACTACGCAGTGAAAAGCATTGTGGAAATCAACAAAAAATATAAAGTGAACATGCCCATTACCGAAGCTGTTTACAATATAATATATGAAAAAATTTCTCCTGCCATTGAGATTAAGCTGCTGACGGATCAGTTGAGATAGAGAAGCAGAATTTGGACGCTGGAGGCTAAAAATTAGAAGTTAGACGGTGAAAGCATAAAATTCACCAACCAAAACCCAGGCCAATTATTCGGGAGCAAAAGTTGAAATACAAATCGCTCTGGTTAAGAAGAAGAACAAAAAAATAAATATATATCGCTATGAAGAACCTCACCATTGACGTGTCACAGGCTGCTCCGGAAGTAACCCAGGACATGATAAACAAAGAACAGGACAACGTTCTGAAACAACTCAAAGCACTGACCGACAAAACCGGAAAAGGAAATGACTTTCTCGGATGGCTCGATCTTCCCGATAATATTGATGGAGATCAGATAATGGCCATTGAGAAAACGGCAACCCGTTTGCGTGGCAAAGCCGACTATGTGGTAGTTGTTGGAATTGGCGGAAGTTATCTGGGTGCCAGAGCTGTGGTTGATGCACTCAACGATTCTTTTGACCACCTGAAAGGCGACCGTAAAAACCCCGCTATTCTCTATGCCGGACAAAACATCGGGGAGGATTACACCTACGAGATGCTGGATTTACTGAAAGACAAATCTTTCGGGGTGATTGTGATTTCCAAGTCGGGAACGACGACCGAGCCTGCTCTCGCTTTCCGGGTACTGAAAGAACTTCTGGAAACCAAATACGACAAAGAAGAGGTAAAAGAACGCATTGTGGCAGTTACCGATGCCAGCAAAGGAGCATTGCGCACACTGGCCGAGCAGGAAGGTTTTGAAACTTACATAATTCCAGACGATGTAGGTGGACGTTTCTCTGTGCTGACGCCCGTCGGATTGCTGCCCATTGCCGTTGCCGGATACAGCATCAGTGAACTGGTGCGTGGCGCCAAAGAAATGAAAGCCCTCACCGGCACCGACATTCCATTCGAGAAAAATCCCGCCGCTGTTTATGCTGCAGCACGTAACCTGCTCTATCAGAAAGGCAAGAAGATTGAGATCATGGTAAACTACCAGCCGAAATTGCACTATGTCTCAGAATGGTGGAAGCAGCTTTATGGTGAAAGTGAAGGGAAAGAAAACAAAGGAATTTTCCCCGCAGCAGTTGATTTCACAACCGACCTGCACAGCATGGGCCAATGGATTCAGGAAGGAGAACGCACCATTTTTGAAACCGTGGTAACAGTAGGTGCTGCCAAACACCGGGTATTGATTCCCCGCGACGAGGCCGACCTGGACAAACTCAACTATCTGGCCGGAAAACGGATAGACGAAGTGAACAAAATGGCTGAACTGGGAACCCGGATAGCACATACCGACGGAGGCGTTCCCAACATAAAAGTGGAGATTCCTGAACTTAATGAATACTACCTGGGGCAATTGCTCTACTTCTTTGAAAGAGCCTGCGGCATCAGCGGCTATGTTTTGGGGGTCAATCCCTTTGACCAGCCAGGCGTTGAGGCTTACAAGAAAAACATGTTTGCCTTACTTGGCAAGCCGGGCTTCGAAGAAGAAACTGAGGCCATCAAAAAAAGACTTTAACAAATTAAAAAAAGCTGTCTGACTTCCAGACAGCTTTTTTTACACCCAACCGGAAAAGCATGATTATATGAGAAGATTGCTTTTCCGAATGCAGTGACTGGCTGTTTTACTTCCAACGAAATTATTTTTGTACACACAATACATCAGTGAATTAGTCTTTGGCCCCCATTCGGGGAACTGGTTCATTTTCACCTGTAACCCCGGGGTGGCACTCAGATTTATTTAAATTGACCCCTTTCAGGAACCGGCCAGTTCTGAAGTATAAGCAATTCACCTCGAACTTTTTGAGGTGATCACTCGTAATAGATTTAAAAACTCGTGTCAATAGAGTTATTGTTTCTATTCGTTTTCCTACAACATAAAAATAAAATCACATCAAGGCTCACAAAAAAAAGTTCGGGTGTTGCTAAATGTTCTCTTTTTCTTAATTTTGCGTCTATTCTCGGATAAAATTGTTAAAAATAATGACAGCCACAAAAAAGATAAAATCTGCCTTAATATCAGTTTTTCATAAAGACGGTCTGGATGAAATTGTAAAGCAGCTGGACAAGAAAGGGGTTCAAATATACTCGACGGGGGGAACTCAGTCATTCATCGAAGGTTTGGGAGTGAAAGTTCAGTCAGTGGAATCACTAACCGGTTATCCTTCCATTTTGGGGGGGCGCGTAAAAACACTGCATCCAAAAGTTTTTGGAGGCATTCTTGGCCGACGTGACGACAAAGACCACCAACAACAGATGGCGGAGTATGAAATTCCCGAAATCGACCTCATCATTGTTGACCTCTACCCTTTCGAAGACACTGTTGCTTCGGGCGCCTCACACACCGACATCATTGAAAAAATCGACATTGGCGGAATCTCCCTCATCAGAGCAGCTGCAAAGAACTATAAAGATGTGGTAATTGTTCCTTCCAAGGACCAATATGGCCAACTTCAAAATGTATTGGAAAGTCAAAATGGAGAGACTTCCCTTGAAGACCGAAAATCATTTGCCACCGCAGCATTTGCGGTCTCTTCGGGGTATGACGCTGCCATTTTCAACTATTTCAACAGTGATGAAACATTCCCTGCCTTCCGCAAAGCTGTCAACGGAAGCAAAACATTAAGATATGGTGAGAACCCGCATCAGAGAGGTACATTTTACGGAGATTTCAATGCCTTTTTTGAGCAGTTGCACGGAAAAGAAATATCCTACAACAACCTGTTAGACATTGATGCAGCTGTATCTTTGATAGCTGAATTTAATGAAACCACTGTTGCGGTTCTAAAACATAACAATGCCTGCGGGCTGGCTTCCCGGAGCAATCTGGCAGAAGCCTGGAAAGAAGCACTGGCAGGAGATCCGGTTTCAGCATTTGGAGGCATCATCATTACCAACAAAAAAGTAACTGCAGATGTGGCCGGCGAAATCAACAAAATTTTCTTTGAAGTAGTCATTGCTCCTGCTTACGACCAGGAATCGCTGGAAATATTTAAACAAAAGAAAAACCGGATTATTCTTGTCCAAAAGCCGACTGCGGTAACCGCCTTCAATACCCGTTCGCTCCTTAACGGAGTACTGGTGCAGGAAAAAGACCTGAAGATGGAAACCAAAGATAGTTTAAAACCAGTGACATCCAAAGCGCCGTCTGATACAGAAGTTGCGGATTTACTGTTTGCCAACAAAATAGTGAAGCATTCCAAATCGAACGCCATTGTTCTGGCAAAGAACAAACAGCTGATTGGCAGCGGCATAGGTCAGACATCACGAGTTGATGCCCTTAAACAGGCCATTGCAAAGGCACAAGCTTTTGAATTCGATATGGAAGGAGCCGTTATGGCTTCAGATGCCTTTTTCCCTTTTGCCGACTCGGTAGAAATTGCCGCTGAAGCAGGAGTTAGCTCTGTGATTCAGCCCGGAGGTTCTGTGCGCGATAAGGATTCCATCGATTTTTGTGATGCTCACAATATGTCCATGGTGTTTACCGGCACCCGTCATTTCAAACATTAATAAAACCAAAAACAATGGGATTATTTTCATTCTTGTCTCAAGAGTTGGCCATGGACCTGGGAACAGCCAACACCATCATTATTCAAAACGACAAAATAGTTGTAGATGAACCCAGCATAGTAGCCCTGAATCGTCGCACCGAGAAACTTGAAGCTATCGGTGAAAAGGCTCGCCAAATGCATGGAAAAACACACGACAACATATATACCATTCGTCCCCTTCGCGATGGTGTAATTGCTGACTTTAATGCTGCCGAACAGATGATTCGCGGCATGATTAAGATGATCAACAAGAAAGGTCAGCTTTTCACCCCTTCACTAACCATGGTAATCTGTATTCCCTCAGGCAGCACCGAAGTTGAAATTCGTGCGGTACGCGACTCGGGAGAACACGCCGGTGGTCGTGAGGTTTATATGATTTATGAACCCATGGCAGCTGCTTTGGGTATCGGACTGGATGTGGAAGCTCCTGAAGGAAATATGGTGGTGGACATAGGTGGAGGAACCACCGAAATCGCCGTCATCTCCCTTGGAGGAATTGTCACCAACAAATCCATCCGCATTGCCGGAGACGACCTCACTTCGGATATTATGGAGTATATGCGTCGTCAACACAACATCAAGATAGGAGAACGCACCGCCGAGGAGATTAAAATCAGGGTAGGCTCCGCCCTCCCCGAGTTGATCGATCCGCCCGCAGACTATATTGTTCAGGGACCCAACCAGATGACTGCATTACCCATTGAAGTGCCGGTTTCCTACCAGGAAATTTCTCACTGTCTGGAGAAATCAATTTCCAAGATGGAAACAGCCATTCTTAATGCATTGGAGCAGACACCCCCCGAACTTTATGCCGATATTGTAAACAATGGCATATATCTGGCCGGTGGCGGAGCTTTACTGAGAGGATTGGATAAACGGCTAACCGACAAGATTAACATCCCGTTCCATATTGCAGAGGACCCTTTGCATGCAGTGGCCCGGGGAACGGGAATTGCGCTCAAAAACCGTCACAAGTTCTCGTTCCTGATGAGATAGATAAGAATTGAGCCAATTCCTGGAAGGTTCTTTATTGCCAGTATTTTTGTTGCAGGAAGCTTTAAATCGTTATTAACAAGACGTTAACTCCGATTCAAAATTCTTCTGCAACTTTGTCCTGACAAAAACACCTCTTTAAGGAGCAGACTCAAGAATTAAAGATACAAAATGAGAAACTTCATCCGTTTCATCATTCGAAACCATTTTTTGCTGCTGTTTCTTTTACTGGAGATAGTCAGCTTCCATTTCATATTTAATTATAATCAGTACCACAGGAAAGTTTATCTGAGTTCATCCAACCAGGTTTCGGGCTACTTGTTCAAAAATTTCAGTTCTGTAGTTCAATACTTTCAACTGAAAAAGACGAACGAAGAACTGGTCAGAGAAATTACGGAATTGCGCAACCAATTGGACAGAAATTCTTTTTATGCTCCGATGCTTCCTGAAATTGAAGTTGATACAGTAGCAGCCCAGCACTATCGCTATTCGGCGGCCCGGGTAATCAACAACTCGGTAAACAAACATTTCAACTACCTGACCCTAAACAAAGGCCTGAAACACGGCATCCGCCCGGACATGGGTGTAATCTCGTCCAGAGGCCTTGTTGGGGTGGTGCTTAACACATCAGAGAACTTCTCAACAGTCATTTCGTTGCTCAATACTCGCTTGTGGGTATCTGCCCGATTGCAGGAGACCGGCTTTTTCGGCTCCTTAAGTTGGGATGGCAGTTCCTACAGATATGCAACCCTGAGCGGAATTCCCGCCCATGCAACCCCGTTGGTGGGTGATGCAGTAGTGACTAGTGGTTATTCGTCCATCTTCCCTGAGAACATCCTTATCGGCACCATCGATGAAGTCACAATTGACCAAGGAGAAGGTTTTTATGAATTAAGAGTGTTGCTATCGGTTGATTTCAAAAATCTTCAATACGTCCACATCGTTGAAAAAATGGAAGCTGAAGAACAACTGGAGCTCGAAAAACTAAGTGAAAATGATTAATCTGTTGCCAAGATATCTGTTCAACTTTGTAGTTTTTATATTACTGCAGGTATTACTATTGAACAATCTACAGTTCAGTGGTTACGTGAATCCATATCTTTACGTGCTTTTCATCATCACTTTACCTTTCAGCACTCCCAAATGGCTGTTGCTGGTTCTAGGATTTATCACAGGCCTTACCATCGATATTTTCATGAACACACTGGGATTGCACACCTCCGCAACTGTTTTCATGGCTTTTCTCAGACCCTTTATACTCAGTTCTTTTTCGCCACGCGACGGCTATGAATTGGGAACCCGTCCAGTTCCTTCGGATTATGGATTTGGATGGTTTTTTAAATATATGGTAATCATGGTAGTTACGCATCACCTGTTTTATTTCTTTGTTGAAGCTTTTGATAAGGAGCTGTTTCTTTCAACCCTTTCAAAAAGCCTGATAAGTACGGTGGTATCAGTCCTCTTTATTCTTATTGCCATGCTTTTTGCAAAAAAGGATTCCAAAAAATTGTAACGGATATTAAAAATACAGAAAGGAAGTGGGAAACGCCAATAACAGAACAATCATAATCGGTCTGATTATATTGATGCTCAGTCTTATATATATTGTAAGGCTTTTCATGCTTCAGGTTTATGATCCCTCTTACAAGTTTTCAGCAGAAAGCAATGCCCGCCGCAAAATAACCGAATTCCCTTCGCGGGGCCTTATCTACGACAGAAATGGAGATCTGATGGTCTCCAATCAGGCAGTGTACGACATTATGGTTGTGCCCCGCGAAACAGAACCGTT
>NZ_JADQBH010000222.1 GCF_016278715.1 Marinilabilia sp.
ACGCCAAAGGTATCGTAGCCAAAGTAAATACAGAGGTGACCCGAATTGACCGGGATAATAAATTGGTGGAATATACCAATCTAGAAACCGGTGAAAAAGGAACCCAGGAATATGATAAATTGGTCATTACTACAGGAGCGACTCCCAATATGCCCCCCATTCCCGGTGTTGGACTGGAAGGAATTACCACTTTGCAATCCATGCAGGATGCCGATTATTTGCGTAAAGTTCGCGATGAAGGAAAGATTAAGAAGGCCGTGGTTATTGGGGGTGGACTGATTGGTATTGAAACTTTGGAGGCGCTTCATCTGGCAGGAATAGAACTAACCTTGGTTGAGTTATTGCCCCAGTTACTTGTTTTTCTGGATTGGAAAATGGCTAAGTTGGTGGAGAATTATCTGAAGACTAAAGCAAATGTAATTACTAAGAATGGGGTGTCCGAATTTATTGGAGAGAATGGAAAATTAACGGCGGTTAAACTTCAGAATGGAACAGAAATTCCTTGTGAGTTGGCTGTTGTGGCTATCGGGGTACGACCGAATGTAAAATTGGCGCAGGAAGCTGGTTTAAATATTGGCAAGCTTGGTGGTATTTCTACCAACGAATTTATGCAAACCAATGACCCGGATATTTATGCTGCGGGTGATTGTTGTGAAGTGAAAAATCTTATTACCGGGAAGAATGTTTTGGCGCCCTATGGTGACCTGGCCAATTTGCAGGGGCGTGCTGTTGGTGGAAATATTATCAAAGGAAATATCGCCAAATTTCCGGGAACAATACAAACGGGTATTTGCAAGCTTTTTGATTATGGCGTGGGTATTACTGGTTTGTCTGAAGCTAAGGCCATAGAAGCAGGATTTGATTATGAACGTGTGTTGAATGCAAGTCCTGATAAGCCCGGATTTATGAATGGGCAGTTGTTGATTACCAAGTTGGTTGTGGAGCGTAAGAGTAGGAAGATCCTTGGTGCTCAGGTACTGGGCCCTGGAGATGTTAGCAAGCAATTGGCTATTTGGGCCATAGCAATTAAAGGTAGCCTGACTGTTGATGACATGGTGAATGCTGACCTGCCTTATGCCCCGCCATTCTCACTGGCCATCGACCACAGTATTGCCACAGCTCATATCATGCAAAATAAACTCGAGGGAATCTTTGATGGTATTTCTTCAGTTGACCTGAAAGCCAAAGTGGATAAAGGGGAGGATTTGTTTATCCTGGATGCACGTGGGGCCGATGAATATGAAGAAATACGATTGGGAATTGGCGAAACGCTTATCCCTATTGGAAAGTTGCGTGAAAGACTTCATGAGGTGCCTCAGGATAAGAATAAAGAAATTGTCACACTCTGTAAAATTTCGCTACGAGGTTACGAAGCTGCAGTTTTACTGAAGCAGCATGGATATAAGAACGTTAAAATTCTTGAGGGTGGCATTGCTGCCTGGCCATTTGAACGAGAAAAATAATCTGTATATTACTTTTGAGAGTTTGTTTAAGCTCTGGCAAAGTTGATTTTTTGTCGGGGTTTTTATTAAATTTGAAAAAAAGATTCTAAAATGAGATTTGCAATTATTGTTGATGACACGACGAAAGTTGGTCGGGGATTATTAGATGTTGCCAAAAGCCTGGAAAAAATATACAAATCTGTTGTTGTTGAAAAATTTGCAGGGGAAAGCTCTTCTAAAGAATATATTCCTTCCAATAGGACAGTTTTAGCGGTTAATGATGCTGTGAATGGAGAAACTGAAAGGGTTGACGATGTCGATGATTTCTTTAATAGTATTTAATGTATCAAACTGAAATTACCGGTCAATTCAGGAAAGACCTTAAGTGAATAAAGAAACGTTCTTCCCAAAAACTTGATCTAATTCGTGATGTTGTGAAACTTCTTCAGACAGGTGGCGTTTCTTCCATTCCGGAAAGAATGCATCCTCACAGGTTGTCCGGTAATTATTCTGGAACCTGGGAATGTCATATCCTTCCGGGTTTACTCGCAATCTGGTTTCAAATAGAGAATGAAGGGTAATCAGACTTGTTAGCGCAGGAAGACATTCAGAGATTTTTAAATAGAAGAAACGCTTCTTAACTATTTCTACTGATTACTTCAAGCTTTTTTATATCCGTTATTTCAATATCCCTTTTCTTTAACTCCACGATTCCTTCGCTTTCAAACTCTTTCAAAAACTTAATGGTGCTTTCGGTGGAGATTGCAGCAAAATCGGCAATGTCCTGACGGGTGAGATGCTGAAATACCTGTTCCTGCATGAACGCTTCCGAAGACAGATAGAGCAGGGCAGAGGCCAGTTTCCCGCGCATCTGCTTATAAGATAGGTTTCCGATTACATCCAATAATTGTTTTTCGTTTCGGCAGTTACGGGATACTATCCGTAATGCAAAGTCGGCATTGGTTTGCAACAAGTTTCTTAGAGCTTCTTTCTCAATCATGCAAACCCAGGCATCTTTAATCGCAAGGGCCGAATAGTTATAGGTATTCTCTCCAAAGACAGAGCTGAACGACAGGAAATCGCCCGGGCCGGCCATACGAATATTCAGTTGACGGTTGTGCCCGGTTTGCAGATATACTCGTACCAAACCACTCAGAACATAAGTGACATGTGGAGAAAAAGCTCCCTGCTTGAATACATTCTCTCCCCGGAGGTATTGTACACGTGTTTTACTGTCGCTGAGTTTTTCCAGTTCTTTGGGATAAAGCCCCTGAAAACAGGCTGCGGAATCAAATATGCTGTCGGTATTTAATATGTTATCGGTCATGGGAACTCTTTTCTCTGAATTGGGAGATAAAGTTAATGAAAATATGGAGTTCTGTGTTTCGAATTCCATTACATGTGAAAGGGAGGACGGTTTAGTTTCCTCCCCCCAAAAACCCTTGCTATTATAAGGTGGGAAAATCCTCGTATTTAATGTCAATGTCTGAGGATACTGCGTTCTCTTTTACCTGTTCTGGGGTTTTACCTCCCGGGATGGCCACATGGCAGGCCGGATGTGAAATGCAGAATCTGAGACTGAGTTGGGCCATTGAATATTTGTTGTGTTCCTCAAAGAAGGGCTTAAAACTTTCTAATTGTAATAGATATTGTTCCAGTTTTTCGGGAGAAAGATTAAAACGCCGGTGGTCATCATCTCCAAATTTTGTCTCACCGGAAAATTTTCCTGACAAAAAGCCAAATAAAATGGGAATCCGGACGATGATACCAGTGCCATATTTTTGAGCCAAAGGAAAAAGTTTCTTTTCTGCCTCTCTTTCAAGTAGGTTGTATCTTACCTGTAGTACGTCAATAAGGTCATGGTGTTCTTCCAGAAAATGAGCCTGGTCAGTTTCCCTGAAGGACTGGACACTCCAGCCGGCATGTTTTATTTTACCGTCTTTTTTTAACTTCTCAAGGGCTTCCCATGGTTCATCCATGGCCAGGAGTGAGTCATCCGGACTGTGCAACTGAAGAATATCCAGTGCCTCAACACCTAATCTTTTAAGGCTCTGTTCTGCAGCATAAATAAGGTGTTTTTTTGAATAATCCGGGTTGCCTGGTGTGGTTTTGTGTTTTTCTTCCAGGTAGGGGTAGAAGTTATTGCCGGCTTTGGTTGCAATGATTGCTTTATCTTTTCTTCCCCGCTCATCAAGAACTTCCCGTATCAGTTTTTCTGAATGTCCCGAACCATAAGTGTCGGCCGTATCAATAAAGGTAATTCCACTGTCAAGGGCCTGATGTAAAGCTTTTTTTGATTCTTCATCATCGGTTTTCCCCCAGTCTCGGCCACTGATCCCCCAGGCACCAAAGCCTATGGTGGAAATTACAGGACCGTTTTTTCCAAGTTTTTGATATTGCATAGTTGTATTTTTGTATGACAACATAAAGGTGCGGTTTTTTTTGTTCAAAGAAAAGTGGGTGGTGACATAAAAAAAGCTGAAAAATTTCAGTTTTGAATCCGGAATGCTCCAGCTCTTATTTCTTGGGCTGCTCACACGGTAGTAGTATGTTTGTATTGTCAATTAAACGATGTCTGAATGAAGAAATTGACATCAAATTGTAAACAAACAAAAAATTAGTGATATGAAGATGTTACAAACAGAAATCCAGGAGATTGAATCAGCTGATGAGCTGCAGAAAATTATTTCAGAAAATGATAACGTAATGGTGTGCTGTGGACGAATGGGACCTATGTGTATTCCCGTTTATGATGCTATGGAAGAGTTGGAAGAGGAGCGTGAGAACGTGAAGTTTTACTCTATGGCTTTCGATAATCCTGAAGCACATGTTATTCGTAATGCGCCCGAGGCACAAGGTTTCATGGGACTGCCCTTTACTATGTATTACAAAAATGGTAATGTAGCACATGCCACCAGCAGTATTCAAAGCATGGACCAAATTACCAGCGTACTCGACGAACATTTTAATTAAGATTAATTCAATTAAATACAGCTTCAGGGTTAAAGGAAGAAAATCCCTTTAAGAATGATGTTAGTATCACTTTGACAGATTTCTTGTAAACAGGCTGAAAGCCTCAAGAGCAATTGTCCGGGGCAACGCCCTGGGAAAATGGAATATTCGACTCACCCACCCTCTTGCCCTTTGGTGGCCTTGCCACCAAAGGGCAAGAGGGGAAACGGAGAATGAATTATTCTCCCGGGTGTTTTCCGTGGCTAATTGCTAACAGACCTTCGGCTTTTTTTTATATGCAGAACCAATTTGTCAAAGAAGAAGTTAGAAAAAACAAATCAATGAACGATACTTACGACGTAATGATCATCGGAGCAGGAGCTGCCGGCCTTACCGCCGGTATTTATGCTTCCCGCGCCCGGTTGTCAACGCTGATATTGAATGATGGTGCCATTGGCGGTCAAATGGTGCTTACAAATGAAGTTGCCAATTACCCAGGGGTGGAGACGACTAACGGTTATGTGTTGGCCAATACCATGAAAAAGCAGGCCAAATCCTTTGGATGTAAAATCAAGACCAATGCGAAAATTGCCCGGTACCATCTGAATGGTGATGTGAAATCAGTGGAGTTGGAAGACGGACGTACATTCAGCGCAAAGACGGTGATCCTTACGCCCGGTGGTCGTCCCCGTTCGTTGGGGATTCCCGGTGAGGATACTTTCAAAGGGACAGGAATATCATACTGTGCCACTTGTGACGGCGATTTCTTCAAGGACAAGGAGATTGCTGTGATTGGGGGAGGGAACTCTGCTCTTGAGGAGGCAGTAACTTTAACAAGTTTTGCCACTAAAGTGACGATTGTGCATCAGTTTGACCGTTTTCAGGCTTTTGCGCATGCGGTAGAAGAGGCCCGGAAAAATCCCAAAATAGAGTTTGTGATGGAATCGGAGCCTCGCGAATTTGCAGGAAATGGCTCATTGCAAAGTCTTACCGTAGAGCATTTGCCTTCGGGAGAGAGAAAAATGCTCAAAGTAGACGGAACCTTTATTTTTATCGGTTATCTGCCCAATACAGAGCCTTTTAAAGGGTTGGTGGAATTAAATGAGCGCAACGAGTTTGTGGTCGATCGTGACATGAAAACCAATATTCCCGGAGTGTTTGCTGCCGGCGATTGCATAAACAAAAGATACAGACAGATTACCACAGCAACCGCCGAAGGTACCGTTGCGGCACTTAGTGCTTCGGAATACCTAAGAAAGATGTAGTCTTTTGAATAGTTTCTGAAAATCCCAAAGATGGAAAAGGCCGGTTCGAAAATGTTCGAACCGGCCTTTTTTGATTTGTTAAGAAGCCGGCTGAAGACCGGCTTAACGGGGTGGCTTTGGACTTGCCTGGGGTCACCCGACTGCTATTCTCATTAAAATCCCATTCCTTCTCCTCCTTCATCACCTCCATCTTTGCTTCCGCCACCCTGGCGTTTGTTTTGGTTCAGACGATAGATGAATGAAAGGCGGAACTCACGGGTACTCCAACGAAACTCATTGGTAGAAATCAAATCAGGTTGATGAATTTCGTAACGGAATTTCCGGCTGTTCAGGACGTCTCTTACATTCAGTGTGATGGTTCCGTTGCCTTTAAAAACATCTTTGCTCAACGACATGTGCATCATGTAAAACGGTTTCCGAATGCCCTGCGTTGTTTCCTGTTCGCCACGGTAAAAGAAAGTGGTCTGAAAACTAAGATCATTGTCCCATCGCATACGTGAATTGATGCGGGTATCCCAGGAGTAAGTGTCGCTTTCCAAATCCTGCACAATTCCATTCTCTTCAAAACTTCCTTCAGTTTGCATTCGGTAGAAATTGACATTTCCCGAAAGGTTCCACCATTTCAGGGGGTCCACTGAAACATTGGCTTCGGCACCGTATGCATGTCGTTCTGCCAGGTTTCGGGGTTCCGAGATGGTAATTCCTTCATCGGATACAAAATTGATGCGTTCCTCCACACCTGTGGTGTAGCGATAATAAACTCCGGCATAATAAGAAGAACGGCCGGGGGTGTAAACATAACCACTTTCATAAGCATCGGTGTATTCGGGTTCCAGGTTGGGATTTCCCCGTCGTAGGTTTCGTGAATCACTAAGTCCCGAAAAAGGATTGAGGTGCCAGAAATGAGGGCGGTCTATTCGACGGCTGTAACTTATCTGCCACGCATTGTAATTATTGAAGTGGTAAGTGGTGTGAATGGTGGGGAAAAAGTCGAAATAGGTGCGTTCATTCTCCTCGTCGGTCTGTATCAGATGGGTTTTAATGCCTGTATATTCTCCCCTCAAGCCCAATTGAGTACTAACGGGTCCCCATTTATTGGCTCCCTGCAGATAAAGAGCAACCACATTCTCATCGTAGCTGAAATCGTTGGTGTATTCCGGATCGGTAACCCAGTCGCCGGCTTCATTTTGACTTTGAACTTCGTAAGGGTTGGTAATTATTCTGAACTCCCCGCGCGCACCAGCTTCAAACCGGCCGTCGTTGCCAAAAGGATAGACATAATCGGCCTGAACCAGATAGTTTTCCTCCTTCTCTTCATTTAAAACTGTTTGATAGAAGATATCCTCCAGGGAAGCGCCTGCATCGGTGAAGAGCATTTTTTCTTCAATTTCCGAATCTTCCGATTCATCGTCCAGAATATACTGAGCAAAAGCATTGAGCTTATGTTCCTTATTTTCCGGATCAAAAATTTTCTCCAGGTTCAGTGAGAACTCCACATCCCACTCGGTTTCTTTTTCAACATCGTAACGACTTGATTTTTCCAACAGGTCTCCCGGAGTTCCGTTGTCGTCGTAATAATCCTGATAGATGACTTCAGTAACGTTTTCTTCACTGTCATAATCAAACATTCCCGCAGCAGTAAGGGTGGTTGTGCTGTTGATGAAAAAATCGGCACCTCCGCGCAGGTTGTTCGACCATCCTGAACGCTCCCGGTCTCTGTCCAGTTGCGTGTGAAACGGGGTTGTGGCCAAAGGAAAGTATTGTTCCGAAAATCCTTCCCCCAATCGACTGCCGTAACGCAGGCCATAGTTGAAAAAGTAGTTGATTTTTTCTCTTCTGAAATTTATATTGGCACCAAACTGGTACCTTTCGGGAGTGGCTACAGAAGCTTCAAACGATCCGTTTACTCCACGACGTTCATCCTTTTTTAAGATAATGTTGATAATCCCAACCATTCCGGCCGCTTCGTATCGGGCACTTGGGTTTGTAATGACCTCAATACGCTCAATCATATTGCCTTGCAAAGCCTGTAATGCGTTGGCACTCCCGGAATTAACAAGGCCTGATGGTTTGCCATCAATCAGCATTCGCACCCCGCCACTTCCCCTTAGCGATATGTTTCCATCGGCATCTACGGCAACGGTTGGGATGTTATCCAAAATCTCCGCGGCTGAATTTCCGGTGTTGCTCAGGTCTTTTCCAACATTGAAAATTTTCCTGTCAACGCCAATAACCATCTCACTCTTTTCACCTCGTACCGTTACTTCATTAAGACTTGTAGTGGAAGGCTCAAGGCGGATGGTTCCCAGGTCGACTGAGACTCTTCGGTTTTCTATATTAATATTATCAAAGGTGCGTTTCTGGTAAGACACAAACTGAACTTCCACATAGTAATTTCCGGGATTCAGATTAAAATTGAACTGTCCTTTCGAATCGGTGATGCCCCCGTCTATCAGTGACGAATCGCTCGAAAAAATAGAAATGGTGGCAAACTCAAGTGGTATATTTTTTGCCGCATCTATCACCTTTCCTGTTATTTTACCTTTGGTTGTCGGAGGTGCAGATTGGCTGTAAGAAGAAATGCTGATTAGGGAGAGTATGGCTAAAATAACAAAGCATCTATTCGTCATAACAAAGCGTTTTTCGTTATTGTAAACTGGGTATTTAGATGACTTTGTCCTAAATTAGTTTAAAAAAGTTAGACGTTAATTTGTGTTAATAACGCAGGTTGGGTGTCTGTAATAATAACGTACCACTTTTTGCCTGATAATAAATGCAAAAAAAAAGCCGGCAGAATCGTTTATCTGTCGGCTTTCCTAACTTAAACCTAACCCAAAAGTTCAAAAAAAAATGTAAATCTAATTCATGTAAATCTAATTCATGAATTAGATTTACATGAATTAGATT
>NZ_JADQBH010000111.1:0-2188 GCF_016278715.1 Marinilabilia sp.
ATAAAAGATGCCCTTGCTGACTAAAATGTCACGAACATCGACAACCATATTGGCTCTTCCACAAAGGTAATATTTTATATTGTCTGGTAAATTATTTTGTGTATTCAGCCATTGTGTCAATCTGCCGGTTTGAATTCCGGGGCCTGTTTCGCGGGTGGCAAATCTAACATAATTGTCTTTTAAAACAGTTGAGAAATATTCCGCAAACCAAAATTCATTGGGTGTTCGTGCTCCATGTATCAGTTTTTTATTTTTTCCCAGACCGGATTCTGCCATGCTGATAAACGGAGCAACTCCTGTGCCTGTGGCAATCCACCAGGCAGGGTCTTCAGTGCCCCGAAATCGTCCAAAGGGCTTGGACATTAACACCAGGTCGCCGGGAGTTAATGTTGCAAGCTGTGGCGTTAACAGGCCATCTGGGTTGATGTCAAATAACACTCTGATGTGGCAGGCATTGTTCCCGCTGGCAATGCTGTAAAGCCGGGGCTCTTCGGTGGGCGATAACGCAACAGCAACGACCTGTCCCGGAATGAAGTCGAACTTCTTTTCGGTAAGGATGGTGAATATGTTGGGCGCAATTTCTTCTTTATTCAGGACTTTGGTTGGGAACAACTCTTTTTGCTTTCGCTGTGGCATTGAATCTCTTTTGTTAGGTTTTTTATTTTAACAAAATGTGGCGGTAAAAGGTTTTGAGAAGGGAGCAGATGGAAAAGGTGAGGGCCGGTAGCTCTTGGCTCATAGCTCTTTGGTGTGCGTGGGGTACTTGGAACAGGGTTTAACTACAGGGAGCACGGAGATTCCTTCGCAATGGGGTTATTACACAGAGTTGCACGGAGTAGATCACAGCTTGTCCCGGTTTATCGGGAGTGTATCACAGAGGTTGCTTCGCAACCGGTTTTGTTACGCCGAGAGCCCCCTTTATTTCTTACATTCCTTATATGGTTCAATTCGTTGATGGGACAGATAATAATTGTCCAGGAACAGTAAGAAACCAAAACACGGGCTGAAAGCCCAATTTACTATAGCCCGGGGCACCGTCCCGGGCTAATTGAGGTTGGTTTTTTTGCGCCCTGAAAGGGCAGGTGAATGGAGTCTAGAGTTTTTTTTTCGCAACAGGGATTAACCACAGAGAACACAGAGGAACACAGAGGTTGCTTCGCAACAAATTGTTGTCTGGAGAATCTTTTATTATGTGCTTATATGGTTCAAAAAAAACACCCCCTTTCGGAGGCGTTTTTTCATAAATTTCTACATTGGTTTATTCCAGATCGGGATTTTCTTCTTCCGCTTCTTCTTCATTCTCCTCTGATGTCCCTTTTTTAGTGAAAGCATTTTCTGCATCATAAGGAAATACATCCATCAATGGACTCTCGGTGATGCTCAGCACTTCAAAATCAACCACCATGTCCGACAATCCCTGCATGAGGTTGTCGAAAGCATCGCGCACGTTGTCGGCTATAACCAGCATCTGGCTGCTTACTTTCTTCTCTTTTCCTGCATTTTCGTCAATAGAGAGGTGACTTACTTTGCATTTGTACCAGCGGTCTCCGGCAAAATTGGGAAATAAATCGCTGTAGTCGGCCTTCCGGATATTGGTTACCTGAAAATCACCTCTAATCATCGATTGCATCTCTTCATGAATGCGGCTTTCTGCTTCAGTAAATGAAACGGCATCCACCAGGTATGGCTCTGTTACCTTTTTTTCTTTTCCGGTGTTTTCGTCTGTCTTGATGTATTTTACCTTACATTCGAACCAGGTGTGTAGCATGAGTTTTCTATGTTTTAATGATATTTTTTTCGACGCGTAAAGGTAGTAAAAAAGAGCATGGAGAAAAGGGCATGGGGGTGTTTAATGAGATTCGATACCTGAGATATTCGATGTGATTAACACGAGGCATGACCGTTTTTTTTAGCCCGCTTCAGTGGGTTTTTGGGTTTAACCACGGAGACGCATAGAGGTAGCTTAGCAACGAGGTCGTTACACAGAGTTTCACGGAGGGTTCACAGAGGAACACAGAGTTTATTTAATTTCAGTTTTTTTCTTTTCTTATATGCCTTGTCTGGTTTAATCCGCAGATGACACGGATGGACACAGATAATTGATTCTTAGGAACTGTGAACAATAGAAAAGCGGGCTGAAAGCCCAATTGACTTAAGCCCGGGGCACCGTCCCGGGAAATAGAGGCCC
>NZ_JADQBH010000111.1:2198-8483 GCF_016278715.1 Marinilabilia sp.
GGCTGAAAGCCCAATTGACTTAAGCCCGGGGCACCGTCCCGGGAAATAGAGGCCCTTAGCAACGAGGTTGTTACATAGAGTTTCACGGAGGGTCCACAGAGGAACACAGAGTTTATTTAATTTCAGTTTTTTTCTTTTCTTATATGCCTTGTCTGGTTTAATCCGCAGATGACACGGATGGACACAGATAATTGATTCTTAGGAACTGTGAACAATAGAAAAGCGGGCTGAAAGCCCAATTGACTTAAGCCCGGGGCACCGTCCCGGGAAATAGAGGCCCGGTCATTTTTTGCGCCCTGAAAGGGCAGTTAAAAAAATAAACCACAGAGAAACACAGAGTCCCTCCCCCTTTTTATTCTTACATGCTTTATCTGGTTCAATTTTAAGTCCCACATTACCTAATCATAGAAACTATTCTCAAATGCATGGAACTCCTTGCTTTTTAATATGTTTCTTTTAAGCCAGGCGTTCATGAAACCCATACCGTAGCCCATGAGTTGTGTTAATGAAGCAGGGACTGCCAGCAACGCAGGTTTAATCTGTTTCATTGAAAGGATGGCATCCACAAAGAAAGCAAAAGGAGGCACCACCACAAAAAACAGAAAAAAAGGAACGAAAAAAGAGAGTATAATGGCAAGGGGATAGCCAATGGTAAAAAGGGCCGGTAGCACATGGACGGGCCTGGTCGTGCCCGGATGACGAGCTTCAAGGTTGATGCGGGCAATACCTGAGTTGAAGACCTGTTTAAAAAACGAGTGGAAGTTGTTTCGGCGTTTGTGCCAAACCCACGCATCAGATAGCAGAGTTGTTCTATACCTGGCTTCTATCAGGCGCATGCTGAAATCCAGATCTTCCCCAAACCGCATTTGAGAAAAACCCCTGATTTTGAGAAAAACCTTGATGCGTACCCCCAGGTTGAAACTGCGGGGATAGAACTTGTCCATCTTCTCACGTCCACCACGTATGCCTCCTGTGGTTAGGAAACTACTCATGACATGTCCGATGGCTTTTTGGGTGTTATTGAAGTCTTCATGGGCTTTGTCCGGGCCTCCAAAACAATCAAAAGATGCCCCGTTTAACGCTGAGGCAACAATGTTGGTATAATCAGCGGGTAAAAGACAGTCGGAATCCAGAAAAATAACCCATTCGCCGTTTGCTTCGCGAGCTCCGGTGTTCCGTGCCGGCCCGGGGCCGGTGTTTTCCTGCCAGAGGTAATGCACAGGTAACTGTTGCGACCAGTGTTCTACAATATCCTGGGCGTTAAGCGTAGAGCCGTCTTCAACGATGATGATTTCAAAATCTTTGTTATGCTGATGGGTGAAAGACTCCAGTAACTCATCAATTTCCTGAGGGCGGTTATATACGGGTACAACGAATGATATCAATGGCATGGAGATTGTTTTTTTCAAATATATGGATTTTGGGGGAACCATTTAAGGCATATTGAAAAAAAGGTTGCTTCGAATCGGAGAGGCAACCATTTAAGGCATTTAAAGAAAAAGGAATTGCTTCGCAACGGGGTTTCAATACAGAGAGCACAGAGGGGCACAGGGGTTGCTTCGCAACGGGGTTACTACACAGAGTTGCACGGAGGAGCCACAGAGGAACACAGAGTTTTTCGGAACTTTGAAATGGTGAAAGATTCTTCGCATGCTCAGAATGACAACTCCATTTGGGTTATCCACTTTCGTTAACCCCTTAACCCCCTGAAGGGGGAACGCCATCCCGAAATGACCTAATTTTCCAATCTGTCTGTTAAAACGGATATTATTTTAAGTTCTGCTTTTCCTAATGGATAAGCCCCAGCGGGGCGGCAGTATGGTAGAACGAATGTTGGCAATAAAAAAGATAAAGCCCCAGGGGGCTGACAGAATTGTTTTTTAAGGGCGTTTCACCACAGAGAACACAGAGAACACAAAGGGGCACAGAGAACTTCCTTAACTATTATTTGCTTTATAGGGTTCAATCCCCAATGAATTCGATGGACAACAGAACCGCGGGCTGAAAGCCCAACTAACCTTAGCCCGGGGCACCGTCCCGGGTAAAAAGTTTATGTCATTATTTGCGCCCTGAAAGGGCAGGTAGCACATTAAAAGGAGGGCGCGTAGGTTACTCAGCAACTCAGCAACAGAGGTATGGCACAGAGTTGCACGGAGTAGGGTACCGAGTAGCACCGAGTTTTTCGGGTCTATGAGATTGTCATCCTACTATAGCTGGGCGGCAGTTAAGGCATGGAGCATGGAGATGAGAGCAGAGGGCGGAGAGCTTGTGCATATGAGACTTTAGATTCGGACATTGCCAAGTATTTTCCAACCTATATGAGAAGACGGATATTGTTTTAATTCTCCTTTTCATAATGGATCAGCCCCAGCGGGGCGGAAGTATGGTAGAACGAATGTTGGTAATAAAAAAGACAGAGCCCCGTCAGGGGTGACAGATTTGTTTTTTGAGGGAGATATGGGGTTTAACCACAAAGAACACAGAGAAACACAGAGAGTCCCCTTAACTCTTAAATACCTTATTTGCTTCAATCCCCAAAGAATTCGATGAACAACAGAACTGCGGGCTGAAAGCCCAACCAACCTTAGCCCGGGGCACCGTCCCGGGTCGCAAAGTCCAGGTCGTGTTTTATCGCCCTGAAAGGGCAGGTGGAAACGGTAAAGAAAGGGCAAGCAACGAGGGTTTAACCACAGAGAACATGGAGGAGCACAGAGGGTGCTTCGCAACAGGGTTTATTGCACGGAAACCCTTTGTGTTCCTTACATGCCTTATCTGGTTAAACAAAGAAACGACCCCCAGTTCGGAGGTCGTTTCTTTGTTTATTTGACAATATCAATATTAATTTTCGCACACTTAACCTACCGCTGAAAAGGATTCTCCTCAAAACTGTTTTTTTCGAGAGGCTCTTCGGTAGTTACGGTAGAAGTGGTGGTTGGACTTTCTGAGGTAGCAAAAGGTTGATCTGGTGGCTGAGTTGACGTAACCTGCAGAACAATCATTTTATCTAACTCCACTTCTACGAGTTCGGGGCGTTTATATATTTTCTTTTTTGATGGGTGTTTCATTCTAAACAAACAACGATTTGTTTAGAAAACAGTTTTGAACTCAAGCTTTTCCTTTTCTGATTCCACGATCAGGATAACCATTCCTTTCCTTGAGACCATAATCCTGTTTTCTGATTCGGGATTTAATCTACCACTGTCAATGAGTTTTCCATTGATGTCTAACAATCTGTAATTGGGATTGTTTAATTGGCCAATATACGCAATTATTTCAGAATTGTTTGTGAAAAACCTGGCTTTTTTTGCATTGGCATTCCCTTTCGACTCACTAATGTCGGTTGCAACTTCTGTGGTTCCTGAAAAGTGTAAAACAAAACGTGTGTTGTTGGTTCCAGTTTGGGTTACCTCAAACTGGTAGGCGTTTTCAGTATTAAGGGTAATAAAATCATTCAACTCTTTGTCTTCCAGAATTACCTGTGCATTTGGTGGAAGCGTGAAGTCTTTAATATTGAATGTGACGAGCCCTGTTTTCGCAACGCTGAAATATAATGGCAGAGAAATCTCTGTTTCTGATGGGGATAACCCGTTTATGGCAAGACTGGTGGTTCCTGAAACTGTATAAATCTGACAATATTCCACATTTGAAGTCAGTTTCTTTTCAGTGTCATACCGGTCTCCCAGGTTAATGGTTGCATCATCCGCAAAAACCACAGCCATCTCATCTTTATTTCCATTGAAATCAGCTTCCATTTTGAAAGTCGGAAACAATGTGGAAGATGCAGATTTAAGATAGCTGTAACTATTTGCCTGCAAAGAACTTTTTGTAAAAGTAATGGACGAAGTGCTAACTCCTGGAAGAACTTTTACCCAGAATGCCTGGTGTGAGGGAATACCCGACTGACCATTAGGAATGCCAATTCCAATTCCAGAGGCAGCGTTGTAGGTATTGTATTTTTCTCCGATGTTGTCCCATACCCAGAAGGAATTGGCTATTTCTGTTTCCTCGAAAATCAACTGCGTGAAGTCCGAAGTAGCTGTAAAAGGGTTGGCAATTATATTCCAGCCCAGTCCGCCACTGTTGTTCCGTTGCACAGTGACGGTCAAATCAGAAGTAACAGGGGCTCCGGTGAAAATCAATGAATTATCGCTCCGGCAGATATAGCCGGTTCCGGGTTCCATAATCGCATCACTGCTAAGTTGAAGGTAGGTATTGTCGTCGTTATTGTATTGAAATAAAGAATTGGTAATACCTGCTGATGCTTTGGTGGTGGCAACCGCGGACACCCCAAAGTTGTAGTTTCGGTTGTTGGCTGCAATGTGTTGGTGAAACTGGGTGGTTGCTGTAGAAACATCCAATGTGCCTCCTAAAGGTAAAAAGGAAGCATTGGCATCCACGTTTGATTCCAGTGTAAACAAACCGGTGATTGTTAAACTTCCTCCAGTCTGGGTCAGGGATGCTCCTGCTTCAATGGTAAGATTATTCAACGAAACCGTTTCGGTAGAGATTACAGGGTCGGCCCCTTGTCCGGCCATGATGTAAATATTTTGTCCTGTTCCAGGAATGGTTCCTTCATCCCAGTTGGTTGCTGTATTCCAGGAGGAGTCGGCTCCTTTCCATACAAAAAGATCGGCTTCCTTGGTGGTGAATGTTCTGGAGGCTATCGCAGATAATTGTTCGTTTTCATGTTCGTCTTCGAATGTTGAAGGAAAATTGATGGTATAAGTGGTACTATAATCCAATGGTACATCTGGTTCAAGTGTAATGGTTCTGTCATTGTTGCTGAATGTTGCAGTGTAATCAATATAAGATGAAGGACCATCAGCGACTTTGATGTAGTTGCCAATATTCAGAGTGGTTATTTCTGTATGGTTTGAAGCAAAGATTTTTTCAGAAAATGTAAGCGTAATATTTGTGTCAGTGGGTCTGTTGATTGCTCCATCTGCGGGTTGCAGTGAACTTAAAACCGGTGAAGTCAAATCAATATCAAAAGATTTTATACTTGTATATTCACCTCCGTTGGTAGCAACAATATGTAAATAGTAAATGGCCTCTTTATCAAGACTGGAAATATCTATTGATGGGGTTACTGTAGTATTTGCTGTAAGGGAACCGCTGTTTGCCAGTTCGGCTGCAGTACCGCTTTCATTCAGCCCAGCCTCAATATTTGCCGGTGTTGGCTGCGTTAATGAGTTGGTAATGACATAAAAATAAGAACCATTCTGGTCTATTTCCATCTCCAGATTGACTAATGAAGTGGTTTGGTCGGTCATTATTGGATAGGTGGATGTCCATGAAGGGGCGCCTGCTGATGTGGTGAAGGTCCAGGTATTGGGATTGGAAATGCCGGAGAATGGCTCTGAGTTGGTATTGTCATTTTGGGCGTAAACGAATCCAGGTTCAATTAAGATATAATAAGTAGTATTTGGGTCCAATGCATTTATGGGAGAAAGTACTAGTTGATTGTTGTTGATATATATGTTTGTTGCAATGTTATTAAAAACATTGTAAAAATTTCCTCCTACAGAAATATATTGTTCAACTGGTTGATTTTGGTCATTAATAATCCTTAAAGCTGGAGGATTATTTGGCCAAAAATATGAAGTTAAAGGGTTTTCCTTTAATGAAACATTAAACGTTAAAGTTAATATTTTCTCCACAGGAATCCCGGGCTCTCCAGGAGAAGGATCGTAATTAGTAACAACGGGTTGCGCCAGCATGTTGCTTGAAATTAATATCATTCCCCCAACTAACCCAATTTTAAGTAAAAGTGTTTTCATAATCATTGCTTTAACCCTGTGTGTAACCATGTTCAAAAGCGTTTTCTATTATGTTTCTTTGTTCCGTTCAGGATAATAGTAACGCGGTAAAATTAACTTTTTGTACGCGACAGCCATAGCAAAAGGTACGGTAATGAGGGTGTTAGTTGATGAACGGGCAGAAAGTGTTGATGAAAGGGAAGAGGAAGATGGGGGAGCTGTTGAGTGGAAAGAACACCATGGAGTATGGGACGTAGGGCAGTTGGAATGAAATGGTATAGCTTTAGACATTTCCAGGTATTTTTCAATGCTTAAGTGAAGACGGATATTGTTTTGGTTCTTCTTTTCATGATGAATCAGCCCCAGCGGGGCGACAGTATGGTAGAACGAATGTTTGTAATAAAAAAAGAAATAGCCCCGGCCGGGGTGACAGATTTATTTTTTTGAGGGGTTTAACCACAGAGAGGCACTGAGAACCTCCTTAACCCTTATATGCCATAGTTGGCTCTTGGCTGTTAGCTCTTAG
>NZ_JADQBH010000192.1 GCF_016278715.1 Marinilabilia sp.
TTCTTTGGCTTGATGGGTGTGGGAGGTACCTTCTTTCTGCATTCGGGAACCTGGGAATGGCCAATCCTGCTTCCCGCCACAGCGGTTGGGTTATTCAGCACCGGAGTATTGAATCTCAACAATACCCGTGACATTGAAAGTGACAAAAAAAGCGGTAAAAAAACTCTTCCGGTGATGATGGGACGCAAGAATGCTGCCTGGTATCACTTCTTTCTGATTACGCTGGGCTGGACAGCAATGCTTATCTGGCTTATTTCATTTGAATCACGAACAGGAGGATGGCTGGCCGTTTTATCCCTCCCACTATACATTAAAAATATCTTTGCCATTTTCCGGTTCGATGCCCCTTCCACCAAACTGGATCCTGAATTGAGAAATTTGTCCATTGGCACTTTACTCTTTGTTCTTCTTTACGGAATTGGTATCTTTTTAATCTAATTGAATGAAAACACTTAAAATGGACGTATTTAAACCATATAAGAAACATAAGATATAAAAAGAGATTAAACCATATAAGGTATATTCAAGAGATCAGCCTGTTCTGTCAAACACGCATTACATCTCAAACCTCTTAAGGCAGGCCCAGGCTATGACGGTTGTTTACAGTTTATTAAAACCAAAAAGATAAATGCTAAAAGCATCCTTTCGACCATACAAACTCATATTCAATGCGCCCGGTGGCACATCCCGGGGTGTGCTTACCGAGAAACCAAGTTGGTTTATTTCTGTTTGGGAGGAGAAGCATCCTGAAAAAAAAGGAATTGGAGAATGTTCCGTTCTGCCAAAACTAAGTCCCGATGACCGTCCTGAAATTGAAGCCAAACTAAGAGAAGTATGCCAGAATATTAATGCCCTGAGAACCAATTTTCATGCCAGTCTGGCCCCTTGGCCTGCCATCCGTTTTGCCTTGGAAACCGCCTTCCTGGACCTTCAAGAAGGAGCAAAAAAAATTCTTTTCCCCGGCCCTTTCACCAAAGGCGAAAAAGGTATTCCCATCAACGGACTGATTTGGATGGGCAGCCCCGATGAAATGAAGAAACAGATAGCAGAAAAACTAAAAGCCGGCTTCCACTGTCTGAAAATGAAAATTGGAGCCATTGATTTCGAACAAGAGTACCAAATTCTTAAAAATCTGAGAAGAAGCTATCACTCTGATGAACTGGAACTGAGAGTCGATGCTAATGGAGCTTTCTCGTTTGCAGAGGCACCTGTTATGCTGGAACGTCTGGCCAACCTCAGTATTCATTCCATTGAGCAACCTATAAAAGCAGGACAATGGCAGGAGATGGCCCGACTATGTGAAACAACCCCTCTGCCCATTGCTCTGGACGAGGAACTGATTGGCATCACCGACGTGGAAGAAAAACAGAAAATGGTCTCCACCATCAAACCTCAGTATATCATTCTAAAACCCAGCCTCACCGGCGGTTTTCGGGCATCCGAAGAGTGGATTACCATCGCAGAAAAAAACGATGTCGGTTGGTGGATTACTTCTGCACTTGAGAGCAACACCGGATTAAATGCCATTGCCCAGTGGACGTCCACCCTCAACAATTCCTTGCCACAAGGTTTGGGAACAGGTCAGGTTTTTTCCAATAACCTTGATTCGCCATTAAAGATCAGAAAAGGGGAACTGTGGACAGAAAAACAAGTTTCACCACAAAAGTAAACAGACCCAAAATAAGTAAAACAAATGCAGAAGGATTTCAAAAATTATTCTTCCCTAACTATTTCCGGCACTCCATACACTGACGGTGAGTTATTGGCGCTGTGTAACAAAAAACTTCAGGTAAACGGGTTGCCTGCTTGGGAAAAATCCTTCTATCGTTTCCTTTCAGAGTGGCTCAACGATGTCCCCTTTGTGGTGGTGAAAACTTCCGGTTCTACGGGAAGCCCAAAAACAATAAAAGTTGCCAAATCAGCTTTGCTGCAATCAGCTTTCAACACTTTGTTTTTTTTCAATTTAATAGAAGGACAAACCGCTTTATTGTGCCTTCCATGTGACTACATTGCCGGAAAGATGATGGTGGTTCGGGCTTTTGCAGGAAATCTGAATTTAATTCCGGTTTCCGTTTCCGGTACTCCGCTTAGTTCGCTTCAACACCCGGTGGATTTTGCCGCACTTACACCGTTTCAGATGAGTAACGAACTGCGAAAAAACCAGAAAAAAATGCAATTGTTAAAAACAGTAATTCTGGGAGGCAGTGTTGTGGGCGAAGGGCTAACCAAACAACTTCTGCACCAGCCATTCGAAGCATGGGAAACTTATGGAATGACAGAAACTCTCTCGCACGTAGCTCTCCGTCCAATCAACGGCACCAAAAAAGAAAAATATTTTACTCCCCTGCCAAATGTGACGATTCTGTCCGACAACCGTGGATGCCTCACCATTGATGCTCCGGGAATTACAGAAGGCACCATCGTAACCAACGACCTTGCAGAAATGACAAACAATGGAAAATTCAGGATTTTAGGCAGAATCGACAACATCATCAATTCAGGAGGAATAAAGATCTCACCCGAAGAACTCGAAGCCCAAATTGTGGAATTAATCTCCTGTCCATTTTTCATCTCTTCTCTACCACACCCTCAGCTGGGACAGGAACTGGTTCTGGTAACGGAAAAACCGCCACAAGATGAGAATCATTTACTGAACGAGATCCGGAAAATGGTTCCACCTCATCATGTCCCCCGAAAAATAATTATCCGCAATCCACTGCCACGAACGGAAAATGGAAAAATCAAGAGAATATTGAACATCTGAATCTGGTTATTTCCCGTCATCTTTGATATCTTTGCAGGTCAATTTGAAGTGAGAAATGGGAAAAACCAAAGCAACAGCATCAAAATACATAAGCATAAAGGGGGCACGGGTTCACAACCTGAAAAACATCAATTTAGATATCCCCCGCAATCAGTTCATCGTTATCACAGGTGTATCGGGATCCGGAAAAAGTTCTCTGGCATTCGACACCCTTTATGCTGAAGGTCAAAGACGCTATGTGGAGAGTCTCAGCTCCTATGCCCGTCAGTTTCTGGGGCGCCTGGACAAGCCGGAAGTAGATTACATCAAAGGTATTCCGCCTGCCATTGCCATCGAACAAAAAGTTAATACCCGCAACCCGCGTTCTACGGTAGGCACTTCCACCGAAATATACGATTACCTCAAGCTGCTTTATGCACGAATTGGCCGGACTTTCTCGCCCGTTTCGGGCAAGGAGGTAAAAAAACATCAGGTTGATGATGTTATCGACTTCGTAAATCAATACAAAGAGAGTACAAAAATGGCCATCCTGGCAAGGATAGTCACCCCCGAAAATCGTTCCTGTGCCGACCATCTTTCCATTCTCCAACAACAAGGCTTCAGCCGTGTGGAGTCGGAAGGAAAATTCCTGAGAATTGAGGAGTTACTGACCGATGAAAAGCTACTTGGCGAATGCCGGGACACCAATCTTGTTATCGACCGCATCAGTGTCCTCAAAGACAATGAAGACAATGAATCCCGGATGGCAGATTCAATTCAGACTGCCTTTTACGAAGGCCGTGGAGAGTGCCTGATAAAAGTATTTTTAGAGGATAGTCTCAAAACATATTCCTTTTCAAACCATTTTGAAGCAGACGGAATCATCTTCGAAGAACCCACCGAACATACATTCTCCTTCAACAATCCCATTGGCGCCTGCCCTACCTGCGAAGGATTTGGCAACGTAATTGGCATTGACGAAGATTTGGTCATCCCCAATAAAAACTTATCCATTTACGATGATGCCATCGCCTGCTGGCGTGGTGAAAAAATGGGAGAATGGAAAAATGTGCTGGTAAATAATGCCCATAAGTTCGATTTTCCGGTTCATAAACCCTATTACGAACTCACGCAGGAACAACGACAGTTGTTATGGAAGGGAAATCGCTATTTCCACGGACTGAACAAGTTTTTTAAACATCTGGAAGCCAAACAATATAAAATCCAGTTCAGGGTGATGCTATCGCGTTACCGCGGGAAAACCACCTGCCCCGATTGTCAGGGTACCCGGCTGAAAAAAGAGGCCATGTACGTTAAAGTTAATGGCAAAAGCATTCATGAACTGGTATTGATGCCCGTATCGGAACTGGCGGTTTTTTTCGACCAAGTAGAACTCACCGACCACGAACAAAAAATTTCAAAACGGCTCCTGATAGAAATCACTTCACGCCTGCGGTTTCTCAATAACGTGGGATTGGGTTACCTGACGCTTAACAGGCTCTCTGCCACCCTCTCGGGCGGTGAAAGTCAGCGCATAAACCTAGCTACATCACTGGGCAGCAGCCTCGTAGGCTCACTTTATATTCTTGACGAGCCCAGCATCGGCCTTCACCCACGCGATACAAATCTGCTCATCAACGTACTTCAGCATCTTAAAAAGCTGGGAAATACCGTAATTGTGGTAGAGCACGATGAAGAAATCATCAGGGCTGCCGATGAAATCATTGACATCGGTCCCCGTGCCGGTCAACATGGTGGTGAGGTAGTGTTTCAGGGCAATTTCAGAGAGCTGGAAGCAACCCCGGAAAGTCTGACCACACAGTACCTTAACGGCACCCGGAAAATTGAAATTCCAAGTTCACGTCGTTCATGGAACAATGCACTTGAAATTATCGGAGCCAGAGAAAACAACCTCAAAAACCTGAATATTAAAATTCCGCTTAATATATTGCATGTAATCACCGGGGTGAGCGGCTCTGGCAAATCGTCGCTGGTAAAAAAAGTACTTTATCCGGCGTTGAAAAAGATTAAAGGCGGTTATGCTGACAAAACAGGCGAATTTGACCTGCTGAAAGGGGCAACCAGTGCTATTTCTGATGTGGAATTCATAGATCAGAATCCCATCGGAAAATCTTCACGTTCCAATCCGGCCACCTATCTCAAAGCATACGATGAAATACGCAAACTGATGGCCGACCAGAAACAGTCAAAAGTTAACGGACTGAAACCGGCACATTTTTCATTCAACGTGGATGGCGGCCGTTGTGACGAATGCCAGGGCGAAGGAACCATCAAGATTGAGATGCAGTTTATGGCCGACATTGTTCTTACCTGCGAGAGTTGTCAGGGGAAACGATTCAAACCCGAAGTGCTGGATATTGCCTACAGAGGTAAAAACATTCATGATATCCTGGAGATGACCGTCAACCAAAGCATCGATTTCTTCAAAGAAGCCGAGGGGAATACCGAGAGACGCATTGCCAACAAATTGCAGCCTCTGGCGGACGTTGGACTGGGTTATGTACATCTGGGGCAAGCATCAAGCACATTGAGTGGAGGAGAAAGTCAGCGAATAAAACTGGCCTCATTTCTTGCACTGGAAAAAACAGAACCAACCCTTTTTATTTTTGACGAGCCTACTACCGGTCTGCATTTTCACGATATCCAAAAACTATTAAAAGCCTTTGAAGCACTCATAGAAAAAGGACATACAGTTCTGGTGGTGGAACACAATATGGAAGTCATTAAGTCGGCCGACTGGATTACAGATCTTGGGCCTGAAGGCGGAAATGCCGGTGGAAACCTTGTTTTTGCAGGGAAGCCTGAAGATTTGGTAAATGCAGAACTGGGACATACAGGCAGATATCTGAAACCTTACCTCACCTAATCCATCTCAAGGCCAAACAGAATGGCCACACAGCCCCCGGTTGAGAATTCGGGATTTTCATCTTCCAACACAGTTACTTCAACCTGTATGGTGCGGGTAGTCTGAACATCAAAATCCCACCGGGAAGCATATTCCACCGTGGCGTTGTCGAACAAAAGGCCCGAGTCGGCATCAAGCACCCGAAAGTGAATCCCGGGTAGTTCAGGGACTCCCTGAGCTATCAGACGGTATTTTTGACCTTCGAAAATGGTTTTTCTTAATACAATAGTTTCTCCCTCGCCAAGAATGGTGGAATTATAGTTTCCATCGTGCAGATAGGGCGATAAGCCGGGCTTAACAACTGCTTTAGCAAAACCGACACACTGAGCAAAAGTATTTAAAGAAACAAAAAGCCCCAGCAACAAGACAAGCCCCCCGATTATAAAGCGGTTGCTCTTTCTTTTGATGCGATATTTTCTAAGGCCCTCTTTTTGCATCAGTAACAAAGTGGTTTATTTTAAATGGTTGTAAAAAAGCTAACACCCTGGTGTCAGGTATAACCTTGCTTCAAAGCTTCAGTAAATAAACGAACGTTCAATCAGGAAATAAAATTGTTCCTTAGCTCAGCAATTTTTTCACAAAGCAGATTGTAATCGTCTGGTGATATCTCAATTTCACTTTTTGCTTTGATAGTGGTCACCTTACTCGCAGTATCAGTAAGCGCCTCCACTTCAGAAGTATTCACAATGGTTACCTTGTCAAAAATCTCAGAAAGCTCTTGCATTTCAATCAATAGCCGGTCAATATCAGAATTCTCATTTCTGTATGTTTCCATCATATTCTGAAGCGTCACCAGGGAAAGCTTTTGGTAAAGAATGCGTTCAACAAGTTTTTTGTTGTTTTGAACATCCCTCCTGGTAAGGGAAGTGGCAAGATACAATCCTTCAATCCATCCTCCGGCAAGCACAATAACCGATACGGCCGCCCGGTTATTTTCAGAGAGATAAGCATTGGAATTCATATAAGTCTCAGAGATAATATTCATAACCACTTCCCGGTTATTCATATTCTCTTCCAACTCACGAATGGTCTCCTCATCAATAGCCCCTAGAATTCCCAGATTATCAGCAAGATTACGGGCATTCCCCATATATTGAATAATGGTTTGTGACTGGTCGAAAAGACTGGCATAACTAAGGTCAGCACTATAAATCCCGAGATTCAGAGCCATCTTGAAATTCGTATTGTATTTGGAGATATTTTCCAGCGGATTCAGGATGTCAGGGTCAAAACCAGCTCCTGCCCGCTTTATGAGCATGGCTGTTTCCAATGGAGAAGGCAACGAATAAAAAATCAACTTTGACTTATTCAAATCATCGACCAACTGTTCGTTCATTGGCACCGATTCAATGATATTCTTTTCTGAGTTGCCGGAATCCTTTTTAGTGCCAGAATTACAAGCAAAAGAAGTCAGAACAAGACCGCTAAGGGTTACCATTCGGATAAAAGAAGAAGCTTTTTGTAAAACTTTGGTCATAGGTATAACAGATTGAAGCGCAAAAAACCGTTGCCGCTTATTTTTTTATTTCCACAATTTATTACTTTTCTCCACGACGATCAAAAAAACGAAAGATATTTTGACCGAAGTAAGAATCAGAAAGATGTGCGATACATTTTCCCGGATAGTAACCCGTTACCCGAAAGAAAGGTCTATTCAAATTTGGAGAAATACTTCATGAACTGAGCTCTTTCATAAAGCGCAGGATTTTTCATATTTCGATAACTCATTTTCCCTTTAAAGTCACCAATAACTGAAAAGTTATGTTCTTCCATCCAGCTTTCAAGGAACTCCACCATTCGTGTAATCACTTCAGGCCCGTTTTTATAAATAGAGGAGCAAACCTGCGTGGCAGAAGCCCCGGCAAGCAGTTGCTTTACGACTGCTGTTCCATCGTGAATACCTGTAGATGCGGCAATATCCATCTTGTTTATTTTGGAACTGACAATGGCCACCCAGCGCAACGATTGACGGATATCAGAAGGCGTACTAAAAACTTCTGCAGATGTCAGTGTCATCGTATGAATATCGATATCGGGCTCATAAAAACGATTGAATAACACCACCCCTTTAGCTCCTGAAACGGAAAGGCGGTCAATAACACGTACGAGGTCGGAGAAATAGGGTCCCAATTTCATAGACACCGGAATAGAAAGTACATTACTCACATTTTCCGCAATTTGAAAATAAATATTTTCGTAAGCCCCGGCTTCGCTGTTTTTATCAGTATTAACCCTGAAAACATTCAACTCAAGGGCATCGGCACCGGCTTTTTCAATTTCCTGGGCAAAATTCACCCATTCGTCCGCAGAAAAACAGTTGATACTGGCAATCACCGGGATATCAACTGCTGCCTTGGCTTCCTCTATCAATTTCAGATATGCCGAAACGGAATTGTCTCGTGTGTATTCCCGAACATAATC
>NZ_JADQBH010000077.1 GCF_016278715.1 Marinilabilia sp.
TTCTTTAAAAAATGGATTTCATCCCTTAAACCCTGATCCCGATTATGGTTTTGTGAGGTTTTGATTTCCCAAGGCAAACAAAAAACTATTTCGGGACAAAAAACTTATTTCATGATTATTGCTACACCCGACATTGATTCAAGCAAGAATTGCAAGAACTTGAAAATATTTATTTTGGACAAGGTTGAACCTATATTATTTTGTTAGTTTCTTTGGTGTATCTGTGCTTTGAATTCCTACTACTGACTAATTTACTTTTATCGGAGATTCTCCGAAAACTTCATTACAAATCAACAAAGGGAAGTTTAACCACTTTCGCTTTGACATCTTTGTTCCTGATTCGGATAAATATTTCGGTTTCAGGTTTCCAAAAACCTTTTTTCAGATAGCCCATCCCGATGCCCTGTTTCAGCATTGGCGACATGGTGCCGGAAGTAACAGTCCCAATGACATAACCATCAGAACCGACAATTTCATATCCGTGACGGGGAATTCCTCTTTCCTGAAGAACAAAACCCTTCAGTCGTCTTTCCACCCCTTCAGTCTTTTGCTTTTCGAACAAATCGCGGGAAATAAAATCATTCCCGTCCACCAATTTGGTAATCCATCCAAGTCCGGCCTCCACCGGTGATGTAGAATCGTCCAGATCATTTCCGTAAAGAGCAAGCCCGGCCTCCAGCCGCAGCGTGTCTCTGGCTCCAAGTCCGGCAGGTTGTAATCCAAACTCTTTTCCGGCTTCCATCACGACATTCCAAAGATCAGGTGCCTCCTTATTGAAAACATACAATTCAAAGCCTCCCGAACCGGTATATCCGGTATTGGAGATAATCACATTTTCAGCATTGGCCACTTTTCCACAAGTAAACGAATAATAAGACACAGCGGAGAGATCAACACTGGTGAGTTTTTGAAGAATTTCAGCCGCTTTTGGTCCCTGCACAGCAATCAAAGAGATTTTATCACTTGCATTTTCCAGTTCTGCACCAAAAGAATTATTTTCATTTATCCAGTTCCAGTCTTTCTCTATATTGGAAGCATTCACCACCAGCATATATTTTTCCGCTTCATAATGATAAACAATCAGGTCGTCCACAATTCCACCCTGGTGATTGGGAAGACAAGAATACTGGGCTTTGCCCACAGGCAGAGCAGATATATCATTGCTGGTGACATACTGAATGAGTTTTTGAGCGTGGGGCCCTTTCACCCAGAATTCGCCCATGTGGGAAACATCAAAGATACCGGCAGCCTGTCTCACGGCAAGATGTTCCGTATTGATTCCCGAATACTCCACCGGCATATCGAATCCGGCAAACGAAACCATTTTTGCTCCTAATTTCTGATGAATATCGTTTAAAACCGTTTTTTGCATAACATAAAAAGTTGATTTAACAGAGTAGAAAAAATTAGATGGAACCTTTTTTTTAGAATAAAAGTCCTCTCTAACCACAAATTTAAACTAAAAAAAGTGGTTAAAAGAATGACAATTATTTGTAAATTTACCTAAACAAGAAAACCGGCTTCCATTTTAGCCAGTATTATTCATGAATTATCGTTATGAGACGTTTAAAAATCAAGAACTACAATCACCCGCAGATAAAATAGAGGTAGGAAATAATTAATTATTTTCAAATTCATTTCATTGAGGACGTTTTATATTTTGCAGATTGTTTGGATATCGGAATAGATAATTTGTGAAACGAAGTTCGACGAGGTTAATATTGATGGTTAGATGACAATACAATATTCGGTATCATTTCGTTGGTGATGTCATTTTTATTAGATTTGTACAATTCAAATATCAAAGAAAAAGAAAATTACAGGATATGTCCAATCAACACGAATTCATCAATCTGTCGTATCTCCAGAGCATTGCAGGCGACGACAAAAGCATCATTAGAGAACTGATTACCATATTTCTGGAACAGATTCCTGAATTTACTGAAGGACTGGATAAAAGTTTTGAAGAAGAGGACTGGCGGAATGTAGCCGCCATTGCTCATAAAGCAAAATCGTCTGTTTTATCCATGGGCATGGAGGAGTTAGGAAACACGGATTTAAAAAATCTGGAGCTGATTGCCAAGGCATTTTTTGTACAAACGGTAAATAATAAACCCGAAGCCACAGAAAAAGAGGTAAAAGAGGCAAGAACCCTGGAAAAGAACCTTAAAGGATACGATGAAGAGCGCCAGAACTGGGTCAAAGAAAACAACACACCCCAAAAAATGGCCGCTATTATAGACAAATTCAAAACAGTCTTAAAAAAAGCAGAAACTGAACTAGAAACTGAAATTAAGGAATAATGGATACACTACTCAAAGTTACCCGGGAAAACAATAGAATTGTAGGAACGCTTGTGGACACTGACCGTTTGAATGCAACCATCGCGGCAGGTGTTAAGGAACAACTCAATATGAATTTACATGATCAGGGAACTCATTTTACATTAAATCTTCAAAACATAAAATTTATTGACAGTACCGGAATCGGAGTTCTCATCTCCGCTTTAAAAACGGCGCGACAAAACAATGGAGACTTTTACCTGACCAATATTGCTAAGGAGGTCATGGATCTTTTGACACTCATGAAACTGGATCAGGTTTTTGACTTCGAATAGCATTCCCGAAACAATAATATCCAGCACCTACTTAACATCACTTTTTGTTGGATGTTTGAGTATCCATAAAAAAGTCCATGCGGAACCCTTCCACATGGACTTTTTTGGTTTTTGTATAACTTCCAGATTAATTTCTAAAGACCAGCTTTCCTTCCACAAAATCAACCATAATAGGTTGCTCTTTATTCACCTCATCAGCCAGCAGTTTCTTTGACAAATCATTCAGGACATACCGCTGCAGGGCCCTTTTAATAGGCCTGGCACCAAACAGGGGATCAAAGCCTACCTCGGCCAGGTGGTCAATGGCCGCTTCACTCATTTCAATAGCTACATCCTGGGTTTTCAGTAATCTGGCAATCTGCTCAAACTGCAACTTGACGATTTCCCGAATCTCCTCTTTTGTCAGGGGAGAAAAAGTGATGATGTCATCAATCCTGTTCAAAAACTCAGGCCGGATAGTTTGCTTCAGTAATGCCATTACCTCCTGACGGGTTTTTTCTGCTATGGCGTCAGAGAATTCGGACGCGCCGGCTTCTTCAAAATTCTTTTGAATCAGATGAGACCCCACATTTGAGGTCATAATTATAATGGTATTTTTAAAATCGGCATGACGCCCCTTATTGTCGGTCAATCTTCCATCGTCCAGGACCTGAAGCAAAATATTAAATACATCAGGGTGCGCTTTTTCAATTTCATCAAGCAATATCACCGAATAAGGTTTACGCCTGACGGCCTCGGTTAGCTGACCACCTTCATCATATCCCACATATCCCGGAGGTGCCCCAATCAATCTGGAAACGGAGTGACGCTCCTGATACTCGGACATGTCAATGCGCGTCATCAAATCCTCATCATCGAAAAGAAACTCCGCCAGTGCACGTGCCAATTCTGTTTTACCCACACCGGTAGTTCCCAGAAAAATGAAAGACCCAATGGGACGACGAACGTCCTGCAGTCCGGCCCGGCTCCTGCGCACTGCATCTGCAACTGCAGCAATGGCTTCATCCTGGCCAATAACCCGTTTGTGCAACTCATCTTCCAGTTTTAATAATTTCTGACGTTCGCTCTGAAGCATACGCGTTACCGGAATACCAGTCCACCGACTCACAATTTGTGCCACATCTTCTGCATCTACCTCCTCTTTAATCATGGCACTATCCGACTGTTGTTCTGCCAGTTGCACCTGTAGTTTTCCGATGGTTTCATTGGCCTCTTTTATTCTCCCGTAACGCAATTCAGCCACTTTCTCGTACAAACCTTCCCGTTCAGCGCGGTCGGCTTCAAACTTATATTGCTCAATGGCCTCTTTGTTTTTTTGAATTAGCTCAACAATGCCTTTTTCCTCTTCCCAACGGGCGCGAAGTCCGTTGCGTTCTTCTTTTAGATTTGATATTTCCTCACTCAGTTCATTCACTTTTTTCTTATCTCCTTCCCGGCGAATGGCTTCCCGTTCAATCTCCAGCTGTTTGATTCTTCGTTCAATTTCATCAATCTCCTCAGGAACAGAATTCATCTCCAGACGGAGCTTGGATGCAGCTTCATCAATCAGGTCAATAGCTTTATCGGGCAAAAACCGGTCGGTAATGTAACGTTTAGACAACTCAACGGCTGAAATAATGGCCTCGTCTCTGATTCTAACTTTATGGTGAGTCTCATAACGTTCTTTCAATCCACGCAAAATAGAGATAGCCGAAGTCAGATCAGGCTCATCTACCATTACAACCTGGAAGCGGCGCTCCAGTGCTTTGTCTTTCTCAAAATACTTTTGATACTCCCCAAGCGTGGTTGCACCAATGGCTCTCAACTCTCCACGTGCCAGGGCAGGCTTAAGAATATTGGCAGCATCCATAGCCCCTTCACTTTTACCAGCCCCCACCAGGGTATGTATCTCATCGATAAAAAGCACAATTTCGCCATTGCTGTTAACGACCTCTTTCACCACGGCTTTCAAACGCTCTTCAAATTCACCCTTGTATTTGGCTCCGGCAATCAGAGCGCCCATATCGAGTGAAAAAATCCGCTTACTCTTCAGATTCTCAGGCACATCACCATTGATAATCCGATGGGCCAATCCTTCTGCGATGGCAGTTTTTCCCACCCCCGGCTCACCAATCAGGATAGGATTGTTTTTGGTTCTTCGTGAAAGAATCTGCAGAATGCGCCGAATCTCTTCATCCCGCCCAATAACCGGGTCCAACTTCCCTGTCCGTGCCTGTTCGTTGAGATCGATGGCAAAACGCCCCAAAGCATTGAAAGAATCTTCTGCCGACTGGCTATCTACTTTGCTGCCTTTCCGGAGTTCCTCAATGGCCTGTTTCAGTCCTTTTTCTGTCATTCCCGCATCTTTCAACATCTTGGAAACCGAATCGCCACCTTTAAAGATTCCCATCAGCAAATGTTCAACGCTGGCAAACTGGTCACTCATTTCTTTGGAAAAGTTAACGGCTTTTTGAAGACTCTCATTGGCATCCCGGCTAAGATAAGGCTCACCTCCACTCACTTTTGGGTACGACTCAATCATCTTGTTCAAAACAGGCAATATCTGCCCTACCCCCATCTTGTTAAACAAAAATCGGGAAACATTCTCTTCAACTTCCAATACTCCCTTCAGCAAATGCCCGTTTTCGATAGCCTGATGCTGATATCCTCCGGCAATTTGAAAGCCCTGTTGAATGGCCTCTTGAGCCTTTATGGTAAATTGATTCAAATTCATATATTTCAATTTTTTTATATTATTGTTTGTTTAAAACTCAATCGTTTTCAAAAAATTACTTCAAGCATCCTGCCACATACAACGTGCTGTCAAACTGACATAAAAAACATTATCTCGTGTGTCATAACTTCAGCTCCATTAACCTTATTTAGTAAACTCAAATCAGCAAACAATGGAAAAAACTAATAAAAAAATACTTATTTTAGTGCACCCCAAAACCAGCTCTATTTCTCAAACTAAACAATAATGATATTTTATAAAGTCTCAAATATTCACACTAAATTCCACAATTTCAGAGGAAGGTTCAAGTACCTTTTTTTATATAAGTTCATCTTAATCATTTCGTTTCTTTCCGGAGTGAGTCTTCATGCTCAAAACCCCGACACCACTGTAATTATTCGCAATGATACCACTATCCAATTTGTGCAACCCAACAACCGGGAGCAGCCCTTACAGGGTAAAACAATCGAAGATATATTGAAAGACTACTCCGACCGAAATCTGTTTAGCCGAAAACTCCATGAATGGATGGTAAAAAGCAGTATCAACGACTCCGGAATAATAAACAACGAATCAACAACAGATCCTACCTCCCTCTACGACGGTCGTGAAATCAAAAACATCGATATCCGACACGTCCAACCCTTTGGTGCTACGGTAGATGATACCGTCTCTATTGCAGACACATGGCTTACCCGGGTGGGCAATAAATTGAGATTTGAAACCGCTACGGGTCTCATAATAAAAACCATCACTTTTGAGGAAGGACAAATATTATCAAGCACAGATTTAACAGACAGTGAGCGCTTATTACGTTCTTTCTCCTTTATTAATGACGTAAGGATTGTTGTATGGCCTCATCCCTACATTCCAGGATCAGTAAATGTGAGCATTTATGTACAGGACAGATACCCTCACGCCTTTTCGCTTGGATTAACAGACCAGAATCCTTCCTTTACCCTGATAAATAAAAATTTATTTGGCCGGGGTTTTTCCTTGTCACACACCCTGGTTACTCCTACCATCGACGTTGCCACATGGGGCTTTAGAGAAACTTTTGGAGCAGAAAATGTTTTGGGAAAATATTTGAATTTCGAAATCGATTATTCAAATATTGAAAATCTGGAACTGATTCACGGAAATCTAAAAAAAGACTTTGTCCTACCAGAGATAAAATATGCCGGCGAAATATCTGTAAACCGTTCATTCATTAATCCCAAAATCAGAGAATATCCAGCTATCCCGTGGGAGCCTCCGCTAAATTATCTGCGACAAAACTTCTACATCGGGCGTTCATTTTTATTAAACAACCCGGACAATCCGCTTCGTTCCAACATATACATTCTGGGCCGTTATCTCGACATTAATTTGTTCGAAGAACCTTCGCCCTCAGGTATGTTTTCTGAAGGAAGATTTTATTTCGGAGGACTGGCCTTCTCCCGCCGCGGCTATTACAAAAACAATTTAATTTACTCTTTTGGGCGCACGGAAGACGTTCCTCACGGAATGCTCACAAGCTTCTCCTATGGCTACCACCAGGGACCAGACATCAGACGTCATTTTGCAGCCATTCACTACAGCACGGGACGAGCCCTTATTCCCTCCAGAGGGTATCTTTTTTTAAGCGGAGACATCGGTTCCTACTTCAGTTCAAACGCATTGAGTCAGGGTTTTCTAAAGCTCTCGGGTGAATACATCACCCCACTAATGAATGTGGGCAACAGCAAAATGAGAAGCTTTTTTGAATTGCAATATATTACCGGACTGAAACGAAAAGAAGGCGAATACCTATCCATCGATGAAGATGTTAACGGGCTTCACCGGTTCGACTACAAAAACACTATCCGGGGTTCTGAAAAAGTCGTTTTAAAAACAGAACAGGTATTCTTTACGAGAATGGAGCCACTTGGATTTAAGTTTGCCTTTTTTACCTTTTTCGACACCGCTTTTCTTCAGGAATCAGACAGTCCTTCTCTGTTCCGGAGCACCCCCTATTTCAGTTTTGGAGGAGGACTTCGCATACGCAACGACAACCTTGTTTTTAACACTTTACAGATTAGGTTGTCTATTATGCCCCGGGTGCCGGAGGGAGAACTGCCATTCAGTTTTCGTACCAGCGGCGAATCTTTAAAAAATTTCAGGGACTTTGTTCCGCTTCAGCCCGGGAGCCCTGTGTTCTATTAGTGATCTTTTGATTTTGTTATTGTGCGTTTTTTCCTTGCTTAGGGTTTGTAATAAAAAAAATTGACAGATTTAACGAAGTTATTTCCGCACAATCCCTTAATCCATAGCATGGGAAAATGAAACTTTACCAAATCCAATACGTAAAATTTGGTAACAAGCAGTTCTGAGAAGTCAAATAGGTTCTTTTATTAACACAACAAAAAATTATTTCCGAATAAAGTACTTAATTTTCTGAATTTTTGAATAACTTTGAGTAACCACAAGCTAGGGCCATAACTTTATCTAAGATTATTTTCATGAAATCAAATAGAACAATAACATTATTTTTGGCAATCTTTTTTTCGTTGCTCTTTTCCTCCGGAACAAGTTCACAGCCGGCAGATAAAATTTACTCCGATTGCTTTCTGGAGATTCAGAACGGTTTTGTTCACAACAGTCAACCTATGAAGGCGCTTCTGACCGGTTCGGAAGTTGCCGAATTCAGGACTACTTTGTTCGAA
>NZ_JADQBH010000102.1 GCF_016278715.1 Marinilabilia sp.
GGTTTCTTCGTGCGGCGCTTCCTGAAAAGGGAAAGAAAAACCTGTTTTTACGGTTGTGTTGGTCAGGTCAAATTTATTCGTGTTTTCTAATAGCAAAATCCAGTGAAAAACAGTATTGTCCTTCTCAAAATTTGACGGCGTATTATTTTGGAAAAAATTTGAGATGTTTCTTTCCCCGAATGAATACATTGTATCAGCTTCCTCAGGAAAAGAAACAATGTTGTTCATGTCATTATTATTTAAAAGATTCATACAGTTGGCCTTTAGTTAGTTCTTTAAACAAATTGCTGCAAATACCGTGCGAATTGTTAAGCCATTCGGTAATAAGATTAGTTTCAGGTTGAATAGGAGTCCTGTTAATTCTGGATTGCAAAAGAAGACCCTCATTTTGTGTTTTGTAAGTGCCTTTTTGCAGAGAAACTTTAAGTTCTCCCTGTTCTATGTCAAAAGAATAAGCAATGTTTATTTCCTTAGGGTATTTTACATTCTTTACAAATGATTGCTCAATTGTAATGTTCAGGTTTTCGTTGATAAATTTACTGACATCTCCGTTGTTAAAATCAAAAGGGAAAAAATCAAGATATAACAAAGAAAGATTAATTTTTTTTTCTTTTTCGGGTTTAAATATTTTGATAAAAGTTTTGGTCAATTCTTTTGCATCGTTGAAAAAAACATTCCACTCATATAAATTAGCTGTGGTATTGAGCGTTAAAAGGCCCGGACCAATTTGTACAAGAGGGTAACCATTTTTGTTTGCCCTATACCTGTAAACCGGCTTGTTTATTGTTAATTCCACTGGTATTTCAATGGGCAAAATTCTTTCCCGCTGAGGATATTTGTTTTTTATTTCTGCAAAAATATCTCCGTATAGATATTCAGCATCCATCAGGTCTGACTTATTCTCTACAGACCATCTTAATTCAAATACAATTTCGACAAGCGGTGCTTTGGGTAATTTGCTCATTACAACCGTTTATGAATTTTAAGTTAAAGATAAGTTATTTTGATGAACGAACAAAAAGGATAAAGTTTGCTATTAGCTGTTATTTTTGTTTCATTGTTTTATCCTGTGATCCTATTGTGCGACACTGTGATTTTTTTTTTAGTTACACAACTTGTCCCGGTTTATCGGGAGAGTTATTTAGCTGTTAGCTCTTAGCTCTTAGCTGATGGTGCTTTTTGTTTTTACACTTTGGTACATTGTGTTTCCTGTGTGGTACTATTGACAGATTTTTCGCAAGCACTGAATGACAGTCCAACCCTTTTTATCTACTCGCCAATTAACCTCTCTTCAACTTCTATTGCTCTACTGGCCTAATTCCCTACTAGCCTACTGGCCTAATTCCCTACTAGCCTAATCCCCTACTAGCCTAATCCCCTACTCGCCTAATCCCCTATTCTCCTAATCCCCTAAACCCAGCATTTCGCCGGCAATTTCCTTATACCCGGTTTCCCTGGTAATTTCTCCATTGCTTACCTGAAAAATCCGGTCACAATATTTAAGTGTTGTAATGCGGTGTGCAATTACGATAATGGTAAGGTTGCTATGTGTTAGTTCCCGGATTGATTCAGTAATATCCTCCTCCGTTTCGGTGTCCAGAGCAGAAGTGGCTTCATCAAAGAAAAGGATTTCTGCACCGCTGTATATAGCCCGTGCTATTCCAATCCTTTGTCTCTGACCACCAGAAAGGCGGGTTCCCCGTTCACCAACTTGGGTGTTCACACCATCAGGAAGTTCCTGTACCATATCCCACAGACTGGTTTTTTTGAGTACATGCTCCAGGTGTGCGTGGTCTATTTTATCTGCAGGCATTCCAAATGCCACATTTTCAGCCAGGGTCGCATCCAGCAGATATACCTCCTGTTGTACGTAACCCACCAGTTTGTGCCAGGCTTTTAGGTTCGATTCATCCAGAACGATATCGTCCACCTTGAAAGTTCCATCTTTGGCCTTCCAGAATCCAAGCATTAGGTTCATGAGGGTAGTTTTGCCCGAGCCGGAAGGCCCCATAAATCCAATGGCTTCACCTTTTTTAATTTTTACATCGATGTTTTTGAGTACATCGTCATGCCCGTCGGGAAAACGAAAACTTACCTTATTAAGTGATATATCACGCTGAAAGGGGATTGAGAGCGCTTCTTCCCGGTCTTCGTCCGCATCCGTTTTCAAATCGTTTACCTGCGAAACGATATCAAATGTATATTGATGCCCTTTTATGCTTATGAGTGCCAGCATAATCCTGTTGATGGATGGCAGAATGCGATAGGCTGCGAGGGCAAAAAGACCTAAAAGGGCTGCCAATCCAGCGCGGTTGGGTAAAAAGAATATGCCGTAAGCAGTTATTATAAAAATGGTAACGACCATTCCGGTTTCTATTACTCGTGTAGGCGCTTGTTGATAGACTACCCGTTTAATATTCAATTTTATTTGTTTATTAAGATAATGACTGATGGAATCCTGAAAAAACCGAAGGGAGTTTGTGATGACTACATCAATGTAACCAAAAATACTTTGAAATATACTACGGCCCAGCTTGGGAGTTATCCTAAAGGTTTCCTTTTCAAGCTTCAGGCTTTTCTCTTTCACCCAATTGTAAAACAGGAGGAAAATGGGAAGTATGGTAAAGGAGAGTAGCAGTATGGCCCGCCAATCGTAAAGCACCAGACTCGTGAGAATAAAAACCAAAATAAATGTTTCGGTAAGGAAATTGAACATGGGCAAAACCATTTGGTTGGCGAATTTTTGCGTTTCATGGTTTACATCCCGCATAATGATATTTGAGTTGGTATTCTTGAAAAAGGAAAACCCTTTTTGGTAATAGTATTTATGTAACCGTATGGCAAAGAACTGATAAAGAGACAATGAGAATTTTGCCTGTGATTTAATGATGAAAAGCCCCATGATGTTTTTGAATGTTATCACAAACACAATCAGCCCTGCTAAAACCAAAATGAACTGATTCTCGGAATTAAAGCCGCCTAGTTGATAGGCCTTACTGATGATATGGTGCGATTCCGTTACTCCCTCCTTCAGGATCACGGTGAAAAGCGGAAGAAAAGCAGCCAGTCCCACCATTTCGAGGATGGAGTTCATGAGCAGCAGGAGCATCATCCTGATCGATCGTTTTTTGTACCCGGGGGGTAGCACTTCAAAGATGCGTTTGATGCTGTGGGTGATTATGTTTGTTTTTATGGGATTGTGCATTTTTGTGTTTTGTGTTGTGAGTTGTGAGTTCTTGGCCCTAAATTCCCCCAAGGGGGACTTTGAGGTTCCGTGTTTTATTTTGCGGGTCAGGGGTTAGGGTTTACCCTGTGATTTATTCTACAGGGGGGTGTGGGGTTGGTGGTTTGTTTTAATTATGGTGTTATTGGTTTTTCTTTTCCACTAATGCTTTATGCACTGCGTGCGGTTGCTGTGCAACGTTTTTCTGTCCACGAATTTCACGAATTAAACGAATTAGTAGAACTGCAAGCAGTTCTTAAAAAAGTGTTGCCAAGCAACACGGTGCCCGTAGGGCAATAATTTGTATCGCTCGGCTCTGCCGCTTGCTTGCAAGAATTCGATTAATTCGTGGACAACCCAAAATAACGGCGAAGCCGTTATTATTATTTTATTAGTGGATTGCTTACCGGACAATTCTCTTGTGTTTCAAAGACCTATCGCCGAAGTTAATTAAAATACCTAATTTGAAATTTGTGGCCTTCAAATAATTATGCACCTGTGATTCATGTTCAGAATTTAAATCACATAAGGCTTTTGTTTCGATGATTATTTTGCCATAGCAAATGAAATCTGCGGTGTATTCTTTTTTTAAGGTATGGCCTTTGTAATTTACTTTTAGAGGTGCTTCACGCTGGTATGGGATGTTCCTGTTTTGGAATTCTATTTCCAGAGCTTCCTGGTAAACTGCTTCGAGGAAACCACATCCCAATTCATTGTGTACTTCAAAGGCGGCACCGATAATTTTGTATGATTCATCTTTGTAGAGGATTTGATTTTGGGCTAGGAGATCAGGCATGATATATACGTTTTTTCTAATCCACCAATTGATTTATGTACTGCGTGCGGCTTGTTGCTTCGCAACTTTTTTTCTGTCCACGAATTTCACGAATTTCACGAATTATTGCACTGCGTGCACCGTGTTGCGGCGCAGACGTTTTAATGATTTATTCGTGGATTTCGATAAAGATTGCGTTTTCTCTACGCCTACGGCGCGGTGAGTCACAGTTGGCCCGCCTACAGAAACATATTGTAATACGGTGCAAAAATAGGGAAGTTCGGTAGATTGGGAAAAAGCATACACTATACTTTTGGTTTTATAATATAACCTCCTGTTTTTTTGCTTCCTTTTCGTTGAATAAAATTGTTTACTTTCAGATTCCTTATATGCCGTTCAATGGTTTTGTAAGGGATTTTTGATTTTTCGGCAACATTTAACATGTTGATGCCGGGTGTTGCTTTTATAATTTGAAGTATCTTAAGTTCCAATTCATTTAATCCCTCATTTAATCCCTCATTTAATCCCTCATTTAATCCCTCATTTTCCGTGATAGGTTTTAGTGGTATTGAGGTTAAAAAAATATCGTTTTCCTTGAAATGTATATTGTTGTTTCCTGAGTATGCCATTGAGTATTTAAAGACATTTTGGATGCCAGTACCGAGCTCCTCTGTGCGTCCCATTTGTGTAAATATTTGGGCGATGTGTGGGTTTTTTGGGTAAGGTTCGTAATTGCCTGGTTTAAGGGTTTGATGAGTATGTGCTTTATTGGCATTTTTTGTTTCTAACCTGTCTTCATAAATAATGAAGGATGTTGGAAATGAATTGGAATACTCGCGATGTATCAGAATGTTTGCAACCACCTCCCTGAATATTTTGTCGCGCAGGGATATTCTTTGATCGTTTTGCAGATAAAACTTATCCGGTAAATGCTTTGCAACAAATGCCATAAGTTTATCATAGGCTTCAATGAGGTTGCACCTGATATTTTCCCTGTCATCGTATCTTTCAATGTTTTCTTTACGCAGGAGAGCGTCTATTTTGAAATGGGGTAAGGCACTTTGTATAATTTCATCTTTTCCAAAGAGTAACAATGCTGACATTGTAAAACCTTCTTCACCAGTGGCAAGGTCTTTTCTGTACAGACCAGAAGTTCTAAAAAATTCCTGATTGTTTAATTCATTCCATGGATGATCGGGTCTGTTGTTTCGAATAATTTTACGGCAACGTTCTACTATTCCTTCTGCAAAGTCATTTTGTTCAAGAAAAGGATAAATAGTGTTTTCCGAATACTGAGAACTTTTTCTGATGTAAACTTGTTTAAGTTGTTCACCTGTTAATAATTCAAAGTCCCCATCAGCACTTCTTTCAAAAATTTTCCCTTTGAATTGATGTACTTGCGATGATGCCGGTACAAGAATGTAAACAAGGGTTTTATCCTGATATTTCACTATTTGGGCATTGATAAGGAATGCCGGTGAAAGTAATTGAGGATTATTACTGTTGTTGGCTATTTGTTTTATCAACTGTTCTGCAACGTGAGGTTCGATACCTTCAATCGTTTTATGGTCGGTTATTCCTAATACAATTTCTCCGCCATTTCGATTTAAAAAGGCACAAATCGATTCAAACAGACTGGAAGGCAGTTGTTTTTTTGCTTTCTTAAATTCAATAGTAATTCCTTCTCCCTGTTGAAGGATTTTATCTATTTTCTCGGTTGTTATCAAAAATGGATATTTGTTTTTATTTGAAAGATTGTTGTTGATGGAATAATTTTAATGATACAGGCAATAGTTTTCTGTACCTCAGTTGCAAAGGGAGATGGTGCCGGTGTCTGATTCGCCGTGGTGGAAAATCTTTGAGAGGTTTTCTATTTTGATTACAGTATTGCTCATTTTTTCCACTAATTGATTTTTGCACTGCGGGTGGCAGTTGCTTCGCAACTTTTTTTCTGTCCACGAATTTCACGAATTAAACGAATTAGTAGAACTGCAAGCAGTTCTTAAAAAAGTGTTGCCAAGCAACACGGTGCCCGTAGGGCAATAATTTGTATCGCTCGGCTCTGCCGCTTGCTTGCAAGAATTCGATTAATTCGTGGACAACCCAAAATAACGGCGAAGCCGTTATTATTATTTTATTAGTGGATTGCTTACCGGACAATTCTCTTGTGTTTCAAAGACCTATCGCCGAAGTTAATTAAAATACCTAATTTGAAATTTGTGGGCATTAAATAATTATCGCTTTAGAGCCTTTTCAATAATATCGATGAACTGTTGAGATTTAGGGAATAATCTTAATACAGTTTCTTCATCATAGTCGAAGAAATCGTTATAATCACCTTTTTGTCTTTTTTCAAAAAGATCAGTATAATGTTTGGCTATTTCTCTATTGATAATCCCGGTTTTAACAAATACTTCTCCAAACTTATTTCTTATTCCTGCGTGGCATGCAACTTCAATATTGTGTTTGAACAGGAGTGCACTTACAGCATAAAAACAGGCATAATACATACGGTTTATGGCAGTATTCCAAAATTTATTTTCAATATGAGTTTGAACTTCCAGAATGGTTTCTTTGGCACGTTCAATTCTGTAATTGATATAATCTTCCTCCTTATATTGAGTCATAATAATATCCCGTCACGCATTACATTTTTGAAGTATGATGTTTGCCTGTATTTGTTATACCATTCCTGTTGGCTGTATATCATCGGACTTATTATTTCACCTGTGTTGAATTCCAGATCGTACAGGGGAGATGTAATTTGCTGTTCAGTATCAGGAGAAATATGATCTTTGTTTAAGAGTATCAATAAATCATAGTCTGAGTGCTTTTTTGAAGTCCCCCTTGATCGGGACCCATACAAATAGACTTTTGCCTCAGGGGCATGCTGTTTAATAATTTCTTTTATCTGGGTTAATATGTAATCTTTGTTGGTTTGCATATTGTTGGGTTTTTGATTTTGGTCAAAGTTACAATATTTGACAGATTAAGACAATGTATGTTAGGGGTTGCTTCGCAAGGTTGGTTTTCCACAGATAACACAGATTAATGGTCATTGATAATTGATCCTTGATTTTGCCAGTGAGAGATTTTTCGCAGGCTCAGGATGCCCCCTTATTGAATAAGAAATTATTACTCCATGCTTGTTTCATATTGCGATAAATCTTTTCCGTGAATTTTAACGATTTGACCATTTTGGGAAATAACCAGGTCAAAATTTCTATCTTTTTTGGATTTGATTAGTCGCTTATGTGTTAATTCCAAGCCTTTTAGTATCTTTTCTTTAATGATGTTATTTTTCATGATTGACAAGTTTTTTTATCCTTTCAAAGGTGGTCCTATTTTGAATGTTTAAATCCTGATCGCTATTTCCTTCAGCGATTAGTCCTGCTGCCAAATTAGAGTTATCAAAAATCATCCAATAATCGGCTTGAGGAATATAGAGGTTGAATAAATTTCTCAAACCATTGTAATATCTCCTTACAATGATGTTTGATTGAATATTATGTCCTCCTTCACTTACTCTGGTTTTAACTCTTTCAATTGCAAGATTGGTTGAATCCAGCCAAAAGAATAAAAGGGTTACATCATAACCTTTCTCCTTTGCTTTTCGAATGGTATTGGTATAACTTCTTGTAGCAAGTGTTGTTTCAAAAGCAAAATCTTTTTTTCGTTTGATAAAGCCATCTATTTTTTGAAGCATTATTCTACCGGCTTCAATTGCTGCATTTTCTGGCTTTAGCGGTGAGAGCCCTCTTGCTATCTCATCCGCATTAACAAATTCTTTCTTCCACGCCTACGGCACGGTGACTCCCATTCGAATCACCCTGATGAAATACTTTTTTGGTATGCTGCAAAAATACAGAAGTTTCAGCGAAAGGACATAAAAAGATGGGTGATTTTTAGAGTGGGCGGGTGGCGGATTGAAAGTCAGTGGGTTATGGGGGGCTTGGCTCTTGGCTGTTAGCTCTTGGCTCTTAGGAAG
>NZ_JADQBH010000072.1 GCF_016278715.1 Marinilabilia sp.
ATTATTCGCGTTTGGATGTAGCTTTGGTTTATAGGGTGTTGCAGAACCAGGTGAAGGCAGAAGTTGGTCTTTCGCTGCTTAATGTACTTAACCACTATAACGTGAAATACACCAGTTTTGAGCAGATTCCCCTTGATCAGCTTTACACTGCCTACATTGATGCTGAAGCTGTGACATTTACTCCGCTGGTGTTTTTTAAAATGGAGTTTTAGTTAAAACAGAAACCCCCGGAAAAAGGCAGCTGTTAAAAGCGTTCCATTGCCGGGGGAAATTAATATTCCGGAGCAAAGTGTTGTCTCCTCTATAGTTTAAAGAACTCAATTAGTTCATCCAGCGCTTTGGATTGTGCGTTGAGCTGCAATGCACTCGATGCCAGCTCTTCAGATGAGGCAGCGTTTTCCTGGCTTGATTCATTCAATTCCTGTAGCGCATTATTGATCTGCTGAACTCCGATATTTTGTTCTTTGCTGGCTCCGTTAATCTCCTGAACCAGATTGTGGGTGTTGGTTATTTCTGGTACCAGAATCTGTATGATTCCTGCCGATTCTTCCGAAACACTGTACGTGGATCTGGATAATTGTGCGATTTCGTCGGCAGCGCTTTTACTGCGCTCAGCCAATTTTCTAACTTCAGCTGCTACTACTGCAAAACCTCTACCTGCTTCTCCAGCCCGAGCCGATTCTACTGCTGCATTCAAAGCCAAAATGTTGGTTTGGAAGGCAATGTCGTTGATAATGGTAATTTTTTCTGCGATTTCCTGAATTGCCCTTATGCTCTCTTTTCCCGATTTCTCCATCTTTTTCATGCTTTGCGTAGCTTCGAGGGCGATTGCTGTGGCTTTTCCTGAATTTTCCGCATTCTGGAAAATATTGGAAGACATTTCTTCCAGCGAAGCTGATACCTCCTCTGAAGCACTTGCTTGTTCCTGAGCGATTTGCGAGAGCGCCTGTGAGCTTTCACTTATTTGGGTGCTTGCCGAATTAATGTCCTGAGAGGCTCTGGAAATATTTTGAATGATTTCTTTTAATTTATCTGCCATGCTTTTCATGGAGGTTGCCAGAACACCTACTTCATCATTACTCTGAATGGAAATTTCTTCTTTCAAATTTCCGCGGGCGATTTCTCCTGCGGATCGGGTTAGATTCACAATCGGATTGGATATTCGTTTTCCAAGAATCCAGGCAACTCCAACACTCAAAACAATTAGAAGTGCAATTATTCCCATTATGGTTAACAGTAGTTGTTTGGTGTGTGCTCTGTTTTCGTTTGCAATCTGGTTGACAATAGTGTCAATGTCGTCGATGTAATTCCCGGTGCCAATTATCCAGTCGAATGGTTCTACAAAAACACTGTAACTTCGTTTGGGCAGAGGTTCGTTACCTCCTTTTTTCGAGAACCAGTAATCTGTAAAGCCACCCCCCTGGATTCCGGCTTCAATGATGTTCTTAATCAGATAATTCCCTTTTTCATCCTGCAGTTCATATCGATTAGTGCCTTCTGTTTCGCTTCCAAGTAACACTACATTTTGGCCGTTCCGTGTGTCTGCCCAAAAGTATCCTTCATCTCCATATCTTAAATTGCGCAGAAGTTCCTGTGCAAGAATCTGCTTTTGCTCCGATGAAATTATCTGGGTTTTATAAAGTTCATCAATTTTCAGAAGCATGCTTTGAGCCGTTTCTACCTCGTACTTAATAAGCTGATCGAAGTTTTGATCGAGCATTGTTTCAATCTGTTCCAAATCAGTTTCCTGTTTTTGGTTCAGCAAATAGGTTGTCACAATACCAATGGCAACCCCAATTATCAAAGCGACGGTAAGGGCAAGCGTGATAATTTTGAAAGAAATTTTTTTCATTTTTTTGCATGAATGTGTTTGAAAAACGAATTGATGAATTTGGGGGAGGTTTAACTGGGAGAGGTTTAAACGGACTTGGAGACCAAGATTCTAGCAATACGTAAAATCTGGAGGAGAGATGCACTATAAACAAAAAAAATAGTTAATATATATAGAAATTTTTGTTGTGTTCCATTTAACAATAGTCCGTCAAAATAAAGCTTAAACGCAAAGACGCAATGACGCAAGGCTTTTATTATGAGTGAGTTGTGTTTGTTTGCCTGGTTTTGTAATGGATTAATTATCAACTGCTTGTAAAAGCTTGACGGAGTATTGATTTAAGTGAGAAGACAAAGTGGTATTGACTTTCTCCTAAAAAAGGGCTTAGCTTTAATTATGTAAACAATAAATGGCCCTTTCTTATGAGAATAACTATTGCTTACAATCTTCGTGGCGATAACTCCGAAGCCACGGCCGAACTGATTTCGGCCGAAGATATTGACCGAATCTATAAAACCATCACCAGCTTGCAACACACGGTGTCCGTTGTAGAAGTGTCGGGCAAACCCAATGAGGTTATCGAACGGCTTTTGGACAGTGAACCGGAACTGATTTTCAACCTGGCCGAGGGAACTATTGGTAGTTCCCGGGAAGCTTTCTATCCCGGACTTTACGAGCAGATGGGGGTTCCTTTTACCGGAGGGAATGCTTCATTGTTGCATCTGAATCTGGATAAACATCTGGCAAAGACAGTTTTGGCGGCCAGAGGGATAAGGGTTCCGCAAGGGGTATTGCTGACTCCTAAGGATCAGGTTCTTCCTGATGGTTTGCATTATCCGCTTATCATTAAGCCCAACTCCGAAGGCTCAAGTATCGGAATTTCTCAGGATTCGGTGGTGGAGTCTTCTGATGCAGCCCGAATCCGCATCACTGAGATGCTTAATTTTTATCCTGCCGGTTTGGTGGTGGAGGAGTTTATTACCGGACGAGAATTGAGTGTGCCTTTTTTGGAAAATTACCCGGGTAAGATTCTTGACATTGTTGAACATACCTTCGATTTGGATAAGACCGGAGGGAAATATAACATATATGACTATGGATTGAAGCAGGGCACTTCAGTTGCCGATTCGGTACATGTTATATGTCCGGCCCGGATTAATGCCCAGGAGGAGAAGTCTGTTTTGGAAATGGCCCGTCAGGTGTTTGATATCATGACCTGTCCCGACCTGGGGCGGGTAGATATTCGGTTGCATACCAACGGGGAACCCTATTTTATTGAGCTCAACCCACTGCCCAGTTTACATCCGGATGCTTCGATGATGGTGGCCGCAAAAATTCGCGGATTGGAGTTCAGGGAGGTTATCCGATTGATTATCCGCTCAGCAGCCCGACGCTATGGGCTGGCCCTGCGACTACCCCGAAAAAGTGTGAAAGGCGATTACCGGTCGGGCGAACAGCGTGCTACTGCCCGTGAACTGGGGATACAGGTCGGGCGATTGCAACCGGGGATACAAAATTCTATTACTGATGTTAAAGGGGTGCGTGTAGGGCATTTTACCCGGATTGAAGACAATGTTCCGGTTCCGGGTCAGGCGGAAACAACCAGTGTGCGCATGGGGGTAACGGCAATTTTACCTGCCGGACATGCTTATACCAACCGCCTGGTTGCGGGTGGCTTCATCCTCAATGGCGTGGGAGAAATGGCCGGATTGACTCAGGTCATAGAAACCGGTTGGTTGGAGACACCCATTATGCTTACCAATTCTCATTCTGTTGGACGGGTTCATGCCGGTGTTATCAATCAAATGATAAAAAAGTATCCACGACTTGGCACTGATACCGATGTGGTATTGCCCGTTGTTGGCGAAGCTGATGATTCCTTTCTGAATGATGTAAGGGTGGGAAGTTGTAGTTCGCAGGATGCTTCAAAAGCTATGGAGGCAGCTACAGATAAAGGTGTACTCCAGGGCTCTGTAGGTGCTGGCGTCGGAATGACCAGCTTTGACTTTGCGGGGGGTATTGGCACCTCTTCCAGGATTATTGATATGCTCGAAGGGGGCGGGTTTACTGTGGGAGTGTTGGTGCTTTCCAATTTTGGCAAGATGCGGAATCTTACTATTGATGGTGCGGTGGTGGGAAAACAACTGGACAAAGAATTCGACTATGCCGGGCGTCGGGAAATGTCTGAAGGTTCTGTTATTGTGGTAGTGGCCACCGATGTGCCTTTGATTAGTAGTCAGCTGAATCGTCTGTCCAGGCGTGCCGCCCTGGGCCTGGGACGAACCGGAAGTTATGCCGCTTCTACCAGCGGGGAAATTATTGTGGCCTTCAGCACGGGAAACCGAAAACCAAGACCATCTCCTTCAAGCAGTAATTTTATTACATTAAAGTGTATTTCTGATTATCACATCAATCTGGTATATGAAGCAGTGGTAGAAGCCACTGAAGAAGCAGTGCTCAATGCCATTTTTTGCTCGGGAGGGATGAGTGGTCGGCTGCAGCGCTGGTGCCCCGCTATTCCGCACGACCGGGTGCTGGAGATTTTGCGAAAAGGGAATGGATGAACCGGCCGTACAAAAAGGTATGAATTTCGAATTTTGTTATCGGTCTGAGAGGTTTCCTCAATTAAATTTTGGGACATAGGGCATTAAAACAAGTTGAGATGCTCAACAATGGAATTCCTCAGGATTGGTTGTTCTCTGAACAGGTTTGGCGGATTCCAATCCGCCGTTGGGAACATGATGGCGGATCGGAATCCGCCAAACCTAATCTTGTCATTGGAAACGTAGTGAAGAGTCTATTGGTGTTTTATATTCAGGACTTCAGGCCTTTGAATGAATTTTAAACTGATTTTTATGGAGCATCTGTTCAACTCTTTTGTATTCTTTATATTTACCTAAGATTTTGCTTTCTGCCTTACAACTTAATCTCCGTCTCAATGATCGTCATCGAAAAATACAACGACAGTCTTCACAATCCCTATTGGAAATTTCAGCTGGGACCAGATGCTTATGAAATAAAAGATACACCATTGCGGGTCGAAGCCATCAAAAAGGTCCTTCGGCATGATGAACGGTTTCGGTTTGTAACGGCCAAAACATTTCCGGAACGGTACATCGCCAAAATTCATCCGTACCACGATTACATCAAAAATACGGCAGCGTCGATGAAGGAAGGAGAAGAATTTTATCCCGATTTATTCCCGGGAGAAGGAGCTCATTTGCCCAGAATTGTGGATTCTCCTTTGTGGGGAGGCATCTGGTGTACCGATGCTGTGACGCCCATCACTCAAAAAACCTATGATGTAGTCAGAGCTTCGGCAGATTCTGCACTGACGGGTGCAGAAATATTGCGCGACCAAAAGGAAACCAGAGTTTATGCATTATGCCGGCCATCAGGACATCATGCCGGACCACGGGTGTTTGGGGGGTATTGTTACTTCAACAATGTGGCCACGGCAGCCGAATATTTATTGCCATCCGGTACGGTGGCTATTGTTGACCTGGATTTTCATCACGGAAACGGGACTCAGGAATTTTTTCAGGAAGTGAAATCGGTGTTTACTGCCTCGGTGCATTGCGACCCTTCCATTGAATATCCTTATTTTTGGGGTTATGCTGATGAAAAAGGCAAAGGGCAGGCCATAGGAACCAATCACAATGAGCCGCTGCCTAAAAAAACTGAATTGCCTGAGTATCTTGAAGCGGTGAAGCGAATTGTTTATAAAATAGAGGCATTTAATCCGGGGTATCTTATTATTGCTGCCGGGTTCGATACACACGAAGACGATCCCATCGGAGGTTTTAATCTGCATACCGATGATTATTTTGAGATAGGTAAAGCGTTTAGCTTGCTCAATATTCCAACATTAATCTGTCAGGAGGGCGGATACAACACAGAAACTGTTGGGCAATGTGTGAAGAATTTTTTACTGGCCTTTGAGGAGAAGTAAAAATTTAAAATAAAATACAGCATTTCAAAATTATATGAAGTAACATCTAATATCTAAAAACACTAAAGTTCTTTTGATAATATGTACCATCTTTCTTTTACAGCCAAAAGAATCTTGTTATCTCTGCTCTTTGTGGGACTGGTTTCATGTGACATGGCAGGTCAACCTGCCATTTTTGATTCAGAGAATGCCAATCCTGAGGAGGTTGGGAGAAAAATCATAAAACAACTGCTTGAGCGGGATGAAATAATGATGTATGAAACCGACTTTCTGAATACTGTGCATTATGCTGAAGCCATCACGGCAATGGGTGCGATTAAGCTGGCCGGCTTTTTGACTGATTCTGCTTTTGTTGAAGGGCTAAAAGGGCGATACGAGGGAATTTTGGCCAATTTTGACACATTGCCTGCCAATCATGTGGATGCCAATGTTATTGGAGTGCTGCCTCTTCAGTTTTATCATTGGAGTAAAAACCCTAAATATAAACGAATGGGGCTCCAAATGGCCGACAAACAGTGGGAAAATCCTTTGCCTGGAGGTTTGTCCAACCAGGTTCGTTATTGGATAGACGATATGTATATGATTGGCATTTTGCAGATTGAAGCGTTTAAGGCGACAGGAGATTCCCGTTACATTGACCGGGTGGCACTGACCATGAATGATTATTTGAACAAACTTCAACAACCCAACGGTCTTTTCTTTCATGGACCGCAGGCTCCCTTTTTCTGGAGCCGCGGAAACGGTTGGATGGCGGTGGCGATGGCAGAACTGTTGTCGGTTCTACCCCGCAATCATCCATCTTTTAATTTCATATCAGAAAGTTATTTAATAATGATGAATTCGTTGGTTCATTATCAGGTTGATTCAGGTTTGTGGCGTCAGTTGATTGATTATGAGGATGCCTGGGAGGAGTCTTCCGGAAGTGCTATGTTTGCTTATGCTATAAAACTTGGCGTGGACCATGAGATTATTTTAGGTGATAAATATGAGGATGCCTGGGAGAAAGCCTGGTTGGCTCTTGCCAATCGGGTTGATGATAAAGGAAAGCTTTCGGGTGTTTGTGTTGGAACCGGGCAAAGTAAGGATCCTCAGTATTACCTTGACCGACCTTCTGTTTCTGGAGATCTCCACGGACAAGCACCAATGCTTTGGCTGAGTTTTAGTATATTGGAGTCATTTGAAAATTAAAGAAAGACAACACGGATGTTGAAAAAAATTACTGAATACCTTTCCTGGCGAAATGCCCTGTCGATTGCGGGGGGGCTGTTGATTATTGGCTCTGTTGTGTTTACTCTTGTTAAGATTCTCGCGCCACCGTCAGGGAGCCCTGTCATGATTGCTGATATCAGCACGGCTGATTCGATTGTAATCCATTCCGATAGTTTGGTGAAACCGGTTCTTTATTTAAAAGTCCCTGATTTATCGGAACTTAGCGTTAAGGAGCGCAAAAAGAAATTTATTCATCTGATGTTGCCAGCGATACTTTTGGCTCAGGAAAAAATTTCTACCGAGCGTTTGCAGATTGAACGTATTGTTAACAAAAGGGAGGAGAAAGGGCTTTCAGCAGAAGATAGTATCATTTTGAACAATTACTTTGAGAAGTTCAAAGCCAAAAATGTGAACGACCTACTCAACAGATTGCAAACTCATCCTGTCAGTATTGTCCTTGCCCAGGCTGCTATTGAAAGTGGATGGGGCAGCTCCCGGTTTTTCAAAGAAGCCAACAATGCTTTTGGGATTTGGTCGTACAACACCAATGAAAAGCGCATTGTGGCGGGTGAATCGAGAGGGGAGGACACTGTTTTTTTAAGGAGTTATGATACACTTTTCGATTCGGTTTACGATTATTTGCTGGTTATTGCCAGAGGAAGTGTTTACAAAGATTTTCGTAAAACAAGGATGAAATCTCAGAATCCTTATCGGTTGATTTGGTTTTTAAGTAATTATTCGGAAAAACGCCTGGGGTACGTGGTTTCTTTACGGACTATCATTGAATTCAATGACTTTTCACAATACGATCATTATCAACTGGAAGAAATTGATAAGAATGATGAAAACTGGAAAAATTTACTGGCTTCGTAAAATCAGGATATTCCTTTTCCTGCCATTTTTTGCTGCATGCGTGGGAAACACTTCAGGCAACACTTCAGCCGATAATCCCGGGGAGCCCCTTTGGCAACAGTTAAATACAGATTAGATCG
>NZ_JADQBH010000204.1 GCF_016278715.1 Marinilabilia sp.
CAATAGGGGCTTTAATGTCAGTTATTCCTTTTTGAGGATCTACTTCTTCAAACGGATTCACCACCATCAGTCCGATGGGCCTTGTTTTCTTTTTTGCTTCCAGATTTGCCGATGCCAGCTCAAATTCCATTGGGGGTATGTAATGAAGCCCGCTGTCGAAAGAAGTGATCCGAAAAATCTGTTTAACCGAAATACGGTTTCCATCAATAAGCGTGGTATCGGGTTCTGTCCGGTCAACTATTTCGATGTTTTTGGTGATGGTATCGGCAAATTGCGGAAAAGCAACAGTTATATCATTTGGCTGAGCCACCTCGAGGATGAGATTCATCTGCCCGCCAATCACCATTAAAGTGGAGTCCGGTGTTGCATTTACTGAAAAGTCCTGAGCAATTGACCTTTGAACAATTCCCAGGCTTAGCAATAATACCGTAAAGGTTAAAAGTATATCTGTTTTAAAAAAAAGAAATTTCCCCATTTTAAGCTCGTTTTTTAAAGAGTGAAATGAGTGCTTTAACATAGTCCTCGTTGGTTGGAACTGCCACGTTGTCTACACCGCTTTTGGAGAATGCACTTTGCAGGAGTCCCTCATTTTCCTTCCACCAGGTCTGGTATGCTTCTCTGGTTTTACGATTGGAGGTATTGGCCCAGTAGTATTCTCCGGTTTCTGCATCTTTCAGCTTTACAAATCCAATGTCCGGCATTTCTGCTTCACGTGGGTCATAAACCCGGAGGGCTACGATATCATGCTTCTGATTGGCAATTCTCAGGGCATCCTCAAAGCCTTCGTCCATAAAATCGGAGATTACAAATGCAGTACACCGCTTTTTGATGGCATTGGTCAGGTATCGTAATGCCTCTGATATATTGGTTTCCCGGTGTTCAGGAGTGAAACTGATCAATTCGCGAATGATATACAAAATGTGCTTTCGACCTTTCTTGGGGGGAATGAACTTCTCAATTCTGTCCGAAAAGAATACTACCCCGATTTTATCATTGTTCTGAATGGCTGAAAATGCCAATACAGCAGCCATTTCGGTGATAACATTTTTTTTGAACCGCCAGGTGGTACCAAACTCACGCGAACCCGAAACATCAATCATCAGCATGACTGTCAGCTCTCGTTCTTCTTCAAACACCTTAATAAAAGGGTGGTTGAAACGGGCTGTTACATTCCAGTCAATGTTTCTGATGTCGTCACCATATTGATATTCACGTACTTCGCTAAAAGTCATTCCCCGGCCCTTAAATGCAGAGTGATACTCCCCGGCAAAAATGTTGCTGGACAATCCACGGGTTTTAATTTCAATCTGACGAACGCGTTTTATTATATCTGTTGCTTCTGTCATCATATCAATTAGCAATTATCAGTTACCAAATATCAATTAGCAATTATCAGTTTCCAAATATCAATTAGCAATTATCGGTTACCAGATATCAATTATCGGTTACCAAATATTGATTATTGTTCATTGCTCATTGTTTAGGGTACTTCAATTGTGTTCAGTATTTCACTGATAATCTCTTCTGAGGTGATATCGTTGGCTTCTGCCTCGTATGACAAGCCGATGCGGTGACGTAGAACATCATGACAAACAGCACGCACATCTTCAGGAATTACATATCCGCGGCGCTTAATAAATGCATAAGCCTTAGCCGCAATCGACAAACTGATGCTGGCACGGGGAGAGCCACCGTAGCTGATCATATCTTTGAATTTTGCCAGGTCGTATTGTTCTGGAAAACGGGTGGCAAAAACAATGTCAACAATATACTTTTCAATCTTTTCGTCCATATAGACGTCTTTGACCACTTCCCTGGCACGTAAAATATCTTCAGGATTGATGATGCTGTTGGCTTCCGGGAATTTTTTTGCGAGATTATGCCGGATTATTAATTGCTCCTCGGCTTTTTGCGGATAATCAAGCACCACTTTTAGCATAAAACGGTCAACCTGGGCCTCGGGCAACGGATAAGTTCCTTCCTGCTCAATAGGGTTTTGCGTGGCCATTACCAGAAATGGTTTGGGTAGCGGGTAGGTGCGATCGCCAATGGTTACCTGACGTTCCTGCATTGATTCCAGCAATGCACTCTGGACTTTGGCAGGGGCACGGTTGATTTCATCAGCCAACACAAAATTGGTGAATACCGGACCCTTCTTGACCACAAATTCCTCATTTTTCTGGCTGTAAATCATGGTTCCCAGCAAGTCAGCCGGCAGCAGGTCCGGGGTAAACTGTATCCGGCTGAAGTCGGCACTTACCGCCTTGGAAAGGGTCGTAATGGCCAGTGTCTTTGCCAATCCCGGTACTCCTTCCAGAAGGATGTGTCCATCAGAAAGAAGGCCAATCAACAAACTCTCTACGAGGTGTTTTTGGCCTACAATAACTTTGTTCATTTCGATGGTTAGCAGATCCACAAATGAACTTTCCTGCTTGATTCGTTCATTCAATTCTTTGATGTCAACTGTTTGGTCCATGAGACTTACTTGTTTATATATTTTAATACTTTATTGATGATTTTTCTGCCAATATTGCAGCAATAGGATGAATTTTTAATCACTCGCTAAATTATCAAAAATTGTTCCAACATCGGGGTTTGTGACTAAAAAAATAGTTTTAGCACTGGATGGTTTGGAAGATCACAAAGATAGATCCGGCTTTTGTTCTGAATTCATTTGTTTTCGGCAGTAAATTGTGGATTATTTAACATCCAGGTAAACCACCTGACCACCATTTGTGTTACTTTCAAAACAAAGAGCATAAATTATGAATGAATTCGAAGATAATGATATTGTATGTCGCCACTTACAGCTAACCAAATCCGAGATTGTTAAATCCATACGTGATAAACAACTGACCACTTTTGAACAGGTGCAGGATGAGACTGATGCCGCAACTGTTTGCGGCTCCTGTGCTTCAGATGTGGAAGCTATTCTGGAGGAGGAAATACGTAAACGGAAAGATGGTTGAACCGCCGGAAACTCAGAGTTGTGTTTTTATTCTAAAAGAAATCTATTTAATAGTTATGTTGCCTCACTATCTATGTTCGACACCCTCAGAGTCGTGATTCATTATATTGCATACTGCTATAAGTATAGGAGCCTTTGAGGCTCCAGTGCGGTAAAGTTTTAGTCTTATGACCCCGTAAGTGGGTCAAATATTTATAGATATTTAAATATATATGGAAATCGACCTCCAAAGTGGGTCGTATTATAGGTATATGTGTAATCTAAAGATTAATTGATTTTTACAAACTTGTTTCTTCTTTAATTTAATTGGGCAGGCATTATTATAATGAACCCCAAATATTAAACCACGGGGAGTGCAGAGTAACAAAAAGCTACGCTTTCCACAACAGCGATGAATCGCCATAACTCAGGAATCGGTAATTGTTGTTTAGCGCATGTTTGTAAACCGTCTTCCATTCCTCACCAATAATTGCGGCTACAAGCAATAGTAATGTGCTTCCCGGCTGATGGAAATTTGTAATCAAGCCTTTGACAGAGCGGATCTGATAGCCCGGGACAATAATTATTGCGGTTGATCCCTCAAAATGCGCTTTCTCTTCATTTTCTGTGGCTTCAATCAGATAAGAAACTGCCTCTTCAAACGAAAGGGAACTCTCATTTTTATAAGGTGTCCATTGTTCCACATGGTGAAATGGTTTGCCCTGACTGGCTAAAACCCCTGCCCAGTAGAGTGATTCTAAGGTGCGTAAGGTGGTTGTTCCCACCGCTATTTTTGGGCCTTGGTGATTTGTAAACTGCCGAAGTGCGTCTAAAGGCACCCTGAAATGTTCGGTGTGCATTTCATGGTCAGCAATGGTTGCGCTTTTTACCGGACGAAAAGTTCCTGCCCCCACATGGAGGGTTAAATTGGTCAGAGAGACACCCTTTTGCTGCAATTGACTCATTACATCCGGGGTGAAATGAAGCCCGGCAGTTGGAGCAGCTACGGACCCTTGCTCTTGCGAATAGACCGTCTGGTAACGTTCGGTATCAATTTCTTCTGATTCCCGCTCAAGATAGGGCGGAATAGGGGTTTTGCCCATTGCTTCCATGAGTTCGGAAAAGGTATATTCCGGATTGTCCCAACTGAAGCGAATGGTGAAACCGTCGTTGGTGGGAGCCACTTTTTCTGCAGAAACCACTACCGTTGTTTTGCCTGTATCCACCTCTGTTTCCAGGTGTCCTTCCTTCCATTTTTTCAGGTTGCCGATCATGCAATTCCATGAAACTTCTCTGGTTTGCTCAAAAGCCATTGCCACATCGGAAGGGGATGCCGGTTCCAGGCAAAAAATCTCAATGTGCGCACCCGTTTTCTTGCGAAAGGGAAGCCGGGCCCGGATCACTTTGGTGTTGTTAAAGAGCAGCATTGCATCAGAAGGAATCAAGTCAGGTATCTCTCTAAAATTCCTGTCTTCTATTGTGCCATTTTTGAAATGCAGCAGTTTTGACTGGTCTCTCTTTGTAAGTGGGTATTTTGCTATTTTTTCGGTAGGTAGGTGGTACTTGTATTGGTCTATGGAAATGTGCATTTTTTTGTTTGTGTGTTTGTTCTCTTTTTTTTGCGCCAAAGTATAGAAAATCCATGAATTTTCTATACGGCGGTCGCAAGTTACTTTCTATAGTTCAAGTTACTTTCTGGTTTTAATTCTTTCTTTGTCTTTAAACATGTTTTTGGTGGGGTTACTGTTGTCGTAAAAAAAAGTAGTTGAAAAAAAGTCAGGAAACAAGTATTTTTATTTGTCATTAAGTATGTAACCTTGAAAACCCTAACCTTATGACAATGTTTCGAAATAAGTACCGCGTAGAGGGTAATCGTATGCGGATATTGAATTATTCTGCCCCGGGACAATACTTTATCACCAACAACATCCAAAATCGCCATTGGATATTGGGTCGTGTAGCCAACCAAAAAATGTTTTACTCTGAGTATGGAGAGATTGTGAAAAAAGAGGTCTTAAAGATACCAGAGTATCATCCTCGTATTATTTTGGACGAGTGGGTGGTAATGCCTAATCATTTTCATTTGTTAATCATCTTGAAGGAATATGGGTATTATAATGGTATATCCGAAGTGGATGATTATAATATGCAGAAAAATCATGAGTTTTATCTTTCTCGTAAGTGGTGGAATAAGCCCAATTATCAACCTACCAAAAAGGAGGTAGAGGAATATTGTAAACTTCGCAGACGAATGATCATTCCCAAGCTTATGGGAAAGTTGCAAATGAAGACTTCAAAGGATATTAATATTTTACGCAAAACTCCGGGAACAAAAAACTGGCAACATGATTACCACGATCATGTAATCCGGGATGGACGATCCTATCCCCGTATAAAAAACTACATCATCAACAATCCTAAAAACTGGAAAGGAGATACCTTCTTTGATAGGGCATAGGGTAAAGGAAATTCACGAATTTCCTTTACCTTTGCCCATAAAGCATACTATATATGAAAAACATAGATATCAGACCCGGAGACACTGTACGCTTCCTGAACGATGTAGGAGGAGGACTGGTCACCCGTGTGGAAGGAAATATCGTATACGTTGAAGATGAGATCGGATTCGAGGTTCCAATGCCGTCCAACGAGATTGTCGTAATTGAACGGAAGGTAGCTTCACCTCAGTCGGTGTCCACCAATTCGGCTAATAACCGGAATGAACAGCCTGTTATAAAAAATGAAGAGCCTGCTTTTGAGGAGGAAGAAAGCATGGTTGATGAACGCCATGACGATCTGAACCCTCGTTTCTATCTTGCTTTTCTTGATGGCGGACACAAGGGTGATAAACAGATGGTCGATTTCCATTTGGTCAACGACAGCAATTATCAATGCCTTTATTTGATTGTAGAGATGGGAGAGGACGGACTGGCACGCCACCTTTACAATGGTCGCATACAAGCCAATACCAAGGAGCACATGGAGCAGGTGGATGCATCCAAACTGGATGTCTCCTGGCACGTGCAGATGATGCTTTATCGCAAGAATAAGCCCTTTGCTCTTTTCGATCCCGTTAATGAAGTATTGAAAATCAAGGCACATAAATTCTTTAAGGACAATGCCTTTAAAAACAATGACTTCTTTTACGAACGTGCGGTTCTGCTTCCGGTTATTAAAACCGAGTTGGAGCGTCGTGTTGAAAATCTCACCCAGAAGGAGACCCGTAAAATACTCCAGGAAAAGGGAGAGTTTAACGTTCCAAAACCTAAGGTTACTAAAGATAAGAATCCAGATATTATTGAGGTCGATCTTCATATCCACGAGTTACTGGATGATACCCGCGGCCTTTCAAATGCCGACATGCTCAAGCTACAGACCGATCGCTTTAAAGAAGTGATGGAGGAAAACCAGAAGAACAAAGGACAGAAAATTGTCTTTATCCACGGTCTGGGCAATGGCACCCTAAAACATGAGGTAAGGCGATTGTTGAATTCAAGGTATAAGACACACAGTTTCCAGGATGCCTCGTTTCGGGAATATGGATATGGGGCTACTATGGTGATTATTTAGGACATTATAAGATTAGAAAAAAGAATATAAACGCAAAGACGCTATGGCGCAAAGGATTTTATTAGGAGATTTTGTGGTCAAGTGTTTTATCGTTAATAATGTTTTTAGACAAGCATGATCTGGTATTCAACTGCCCCTCGTTTCTGCACGAGGGGCTTTTAACTCCTCGTCTCCAACGAGCAAAAATCCCATAGAACTTATTTAGTCCTTTTCCGCTAAAATCCTATGTCTTCGCAGTCCAGGGTTCGCTTTTTCTCCAAGACGCCTTGTGTAGACATGGGAGAGCACTTTATGTTTTTTTTATCGTCAGAGACGACGGGCTATCACCCCCTCGTTCGGAAACGAGGGGGAGGGGGAACCCTATTAATTTTAGAAACTATTAAACTAATGCCTTACTCTTTTAAAAGTCTCTCTTAGTAGATTTAAGGGGTTCCACTTCCAAGATGGAATAGCCACGGCAGTGGTGGCAGTATGGTAAAAAGTACTCTATAATTTTATGCACAGAGCCACGGCAGTGGTGACACTTTTTCTTACTTATATTTTATTTTCTGTCACCACTGCCGTGGCTTTCATTCTTTCAGTCAGCAGTTATTATTACCATACTGTCGCCCGCCTCCGGGGGCTGGAGTTGATATGTTGAGGATGCATGTTATTTCGTATAAGGCTCATTTTTGTATTGGAAACCGTTTTTCTTTTCACTCTCTCTCAATACCCCTTCGGGATTTACCAACTTCTGTTTTTTGTCTCTTCGGCACTCCACCGACCCTTCTTCGAGGCATCGTCGTACCTGCTTCGACTCTTGTTCGACTGCTGTTCGACTCCTGTTCGGCTTATAAGGAGTCGAAGAACAGTCGAAGAACGGCCGAACAAGGTCCGAACAAGGTACGGAGAAGGTGCGACCAAAGGTAATTATTGGCTTTGGTGAAAGCCGATTAATGCATTGTAAATAAGCGGTATAGCCTATATTTTAGTTTTTGTTACTTCAAAAAAATGACTTCCTTTTTTAATTTTACAGATTATATCCATTCTGTTTGGGATTTAATATACAATAAATCAGAGTAGAAGAATTATTTTTATATCTGATTATAAAATCTCTTTCTTTATTTAATTATTAAATATTCCTTTCTAGCTGTTTGTTTTAAGCATTTTAGCATAGAAAAGTTATCTGTCCAATACTTTGTAAAATCATTTAAAGAACTGATAGTCAATAATAAAATTGTCTGAATTCTATTGTTTAATATTTAGTAGTCTGAAACTAATTTATTTAATATATTTATAATTTTTCTCTTCTAATATTTAAATTTTCT
>NZ_JADQBH010000059.1 GCF_016278715.1 Marinilabilia sp.
GCTTCCAGATTATTTGGATATTGATTGGTTCCCAGCAAAGTATCTTTTCTGCGGGCCAAATCTTTCTTCCGTGTTTGTGAAGCTTCTTTTACCTGGGCCTGGATAAATCCGGCTTTCAGCGCTTCAGTATATCCACCTTTGTTCTCTACTTCGAGGAACAATTTCCATGCTTCATTGGCAATGCTATCAGTCAGGTTCTCGATGTAGTAACTACCGGCTGACGGATCCACCACCATGCTGAAGTACGACTCCTCTTTCAGCAACAGTTGCTGATTACGGGCGATACGTTCACTAATAACACCGGGCTGACGGAACACCTGATCGAAAGGAGCCACGGTCAATGAATCGGTACCGCCAATGGTAGCACTCATCGCCTCAGTCTGCGTCCGCAGCATGTTCACATAAGGATCGTAAATAGTCTTGTTCCACTCAGAAGTTTCGCAGTGGGTATGCATTTTCTTCACTTCCAGACCGGTTGGTTTGTAAGCATCAACAATTTTTGCCCACAACATACGACCGGCGCGCAACTTGGCAATTTCCATGAAGTAATTACCTCCAACGCCAAAATTGAAGCGGATATTCGTGGCAGCGGTATTGATATCCTGGTTGCGATCCGTAATTTGAGCCAGATACTCATTTCCCATAGCCAGCCCGAATGCCAGTTCCTGAACGATGGTAGCACCTGCATTATTGAAATGCTTCGCGTTGACACTGATGGTCTGAAATCCTTTGAGTGCTTTTCCTTCTCCTGCCAGCTCTGCAGCATCATCAAGCAACTCTTTAACCGATACGCATGATTTTCCGCTAATAGTAAGATTTCCCAGCGGGTCAAAATTCAAAGAACCTTTAATTTCATCGAGTTTGCAGTTACGTGCAGCAAACTCTTCCACCACCAGTTGGTAAAGTTTCTTGTTTCCGTGGAGAGTAGAAAAGTTAAGTTCTACAGCCTCGGGAACAATGTTTTTCAGAAGAGCAGAGATGTTCTCTTTTGTAATGAGTTCTTCCTTTTCAATGAAGAATCCCAGAGAATCAACCCCTTTGTTGAGAATATCCAACGCCTTTTCGTTGGCCTCCTTCACATCTTTCACCACGATATCCTGACGAACCATCCACTTGTTGTGGGCTTTGGTTCCACGCACAAACGGGTATTCTCCCGGAAGTGTATCAAGATATTCAAGGTTCTTAAGGTCCTCTTCCCTGTAAAAGGGACGAACGCTAAAACCTTCATTGGTTTTCCAAACGAGCTTTTTGTCAAAATCAGCCCCTTTGAGATCCGCTGTCACTTTGTCCATCCACTCCTGCGTTGACACAGGTGCGAATTCGCTGAACAACGGTTGATTTGATTTATCTGCCATAATGTAACTGTTTATTTGTGCGAATTAACAGGGCGCAAAATTAACGAAATTATTCTGGAATGGGAACAAAACCAGTGGGATTGTGGTATGTTATTGAACATATCCAACTCTAAGTCAGGAAGGGAAGCTGACAGATGTTAGATTTTTGCTCTTAGGGATTGTGCCGAAATAACTTGCCGCTTTAGACTTGTTCTTTTGCCCTTTAGCTTCCTTGAAAATCCATTAAACAACTCGCTATTCGCAGTTTTTTCAAGTAGGAGAAGAACAAAATAACATCGTTAAATCTGTCAATTTATTTCATTACCAACCCTTAAGTCAATAGCTTCGCAATTACTTTTTTATCTACGAAAAGGCAGCAGGGAGCTCGGGAGAAAAAGAAAAAGGGCTCATCCTAATAATGCGTATCTATTACAATAGATCTTTAGATTTTTAGATATAAGATTCTAGAGGAATCCTATATTGTTGATAATCTGACTATTCAGATAAACACCCAGGAGTATGTAAACAATTATTCCTTAAGCGATTACAAAAGCTTAACGGACTATTGTATTAGATACTTCCAAAAGATCCTAATCGAAGAAGACATGAGAAAACAATCAAATACACATAACTGGTACGACCCGCTCCGGGGGTCGATTCTAATGTGAAAATTACATCTATAAATATTTGACTCACTTCGGAGTCATACCTTTATAATTGAGAGAAATAGAGTTTTCTGGGTCATGTCCTTTTATTGAAGAAAACAGAGCCTGAAGGGCTCCTATGTTTATAGCTTAAGCAAAATACAAAAAATCGACGCTGAAGGTGTCGAATAGTTATTATTGGTCATAAATCATACCATCCGGTTGGAAATGGCATAATACACAGCTTCGGAAGTATTGCGAACACCCAGCTTGCGGAAGATATTCCGCTTATGTTGCTTCACGGTGGATTCAGCGATATTAAGATTATTGCTGATGGCTAAATTCCCATCCCCTTTGGCACACAAAGAAAGAACCTCCTTTTCACGACCGGAAAGCTGGTTCTGTTCATGGAGAATAAACCTGCGGGTAAGTGCATTGAATTCGTACTGAAAAGGCTCCATCAAATTCTGAATCACGGCATTTCCTGCGCCCGAAGCCTGTGAGGGAGAGACAAAACAAAGCGTAGATATGATCCGGTTGTCATCCGAAAGTTCCAATGGCACCAGTCTCTGAGTAATCAATACAAGGCTACCGTCTTCCTGACGGATTCTGAAATCGACTGACAAGTAACAATGTTCCCGGTAATCCTCCGGGTGTTTGGTATTAAAAAACCGAAACCCATTTTCATTAACATCCATCACCACAGGCATATCCTCGGGAGCAATAATCTTTTCATAGAATGAGAAGCCCATCTCTTTTACTTCCTGAGCACTGTGCCCACAAAGAAATAAAGGGTGATCAGACACATAATGAAATTCTCCTCTACTAAAATCCGCCACATAAATACTCTGGTTCATCAACCTGGAAAAAATATCAAGAAGTTTCCACGGATCAGGCTTTTCCAGTGGCTCATCTCCGGCAGATGAAGCACTCCCCACAGAATCGATAAGATGTTTTACAAAAGACATAGCTAAATGATACTTTAAACTCTTTTGTCGCTGTAACCCGCTAAACAAAGCTATCAATTATTTCAGAAAATTCACTGTTTTGAAGAGAAAGTATCTGAACAAACGCTCTGTTCTCTGTTTAACAATAATAAAAAACTATACTAAAGGACTATTGATGGGCCTTTCTTTCTTGAGTAACATTGCAATCTCAAAATAAAAGATCACTAAAGAAACGACCAAACGCAAGAGAATGTTCAGGGACAGTAAAATGTTCAGGGACAGTAAAAACATTCCCCTGGAAAAGGGGCCCAGCCCCCCTTAACACTCAAAACGACCCAACCCGAGTACCCAAACAGACCTTGGTCTTAAAGGACACCCGAGACAGTTTCATAATTTGAAGTTTGTCCGGGTGTTTTTTTATTCCCAGAACAGAAAACCCGCGAATGTTTAGAATCAAATCCAAGAAAAAATGAAAACAATTAAACATCTGTTCCTAATTGCCATATTGCTGTTCTCCATCTCCTGTCAAAATGACTAGGAAATAACACCTGATCCGGTTGAAGAAGAGAAAGAAGAGCAGGACAACTTTGACGGACCCGATTATTCGGACGATTACACATCAATACAAATTCAATGACCATTACGTATGGGTAGGTTTCTCGCACTGTGCGGTATTTCAGGATGAACAAACCGGCCAATGGTACTTATTCATCACAGGGACGACTCCCGCATGATGTCTCCGGCATCAATGCTTCCAATGCCATTATGATGGGCTATTTGAGAGAAATTTAATGGACATCGGACCGATGGCCGGTGGTGATGCCCGGAAGATATGCCGGCTTGCCGGAAGAGGCCCTCGAAGAAGATCGTATTGCAGGCACCTATGAAGTCATTACCCTCAAGTACCAATACAAGACCATGCAACAAAGCAGAATGCTATATCTCAACGAAAATGGAAGTGCCAGCGGAGCTCTTTCGGGCAACTGGAGTTACAATGCTGCAACTAAAACACTCACCATAGGCAGCCAGAAATTAATTATTAAAAAAGGATGAGACTGGGAAGACACTCCCAGACATACTACTCCGATTTTCTCAGGCATTAACGATGCCGGAGAATCGATTTGGGGGAAGAAGGTTGATTAAATCCTGCTCTTTTAGTTAACTCAAAGGTTGTAGTTTGAAATTGCTTCATTACGTTCGCAATGGCAGACTTTGTGCATAATTATTGAGTTAAAAGAAACAAATTAAAAGTTTAATTACATTAAAACCAGATTTCTATTAGTTCTTTGACTATCCCTCAAATAAATTTTTTCTTACTGATTAACTGATAAATATCAATACTATCACCTAATACTCGCCCTAATAGCCATCATTGCTTCATTAGCAGTCATTTCTCCATTTAACACTTCCCGGAAATAAACAGGTGTATTATAATGATCATTATCCAGTATCCATGCACTACTCCAATAATACCGGAATTTGTTTTCACTAAAGTTGTCCTGCACATATTTGGCAAACTCTTCAAACTGGTCACCGCCCAACGATGCACTCGAAAGATTTCCTTTTATGCCGGTAGGACACTTTGTATACCTTGTCCACATCTCTGCCACATCCGGAGTATTCATCGACAGAAGAAATTTCACTGCCTCATCTCGATTAGGAACATTCTGGGGAACCCCCCATGTTATAGAATAATCATGCGGATAAATCACATTTTTTCCGGCTGATGGCAATTCCGAGGGAACAATATCATAAATTTTCTCACTATCTATACCTTCCCAAATATTATACATCCATGATCCATTAACATAAAACAGGCATTCTCCATTCAGCATCATCTCATGGCTTGATGCCCAATCCGTTTCGCGCCATGACGGATCAATAGGATTGTATTGGGAAATCCTTTCTATTTGTTTCAATGTTTTATGCCATGCCTGTAACTTTTCTTCAGACATTTTCCACTCCAGAAAAGCATCAGCATTCCCCAGGTAAGATGCAAAAAGATTAAGGGCCAAAAGCATGGTGGTCTCCCACACATAAGACTCGTAAAGAGGAATGATGTGGTCATCCGGATTACTCTTGTTGTATTGGTTGATTGCTTCCAAATACCCGGCAAAATCGTCGAAAGTCATTCCAAACTGCTTCACTTCAATTCCAACTTTTTCAGCCACTTTCTTATTAAACCATAGTGCCCAGTATTGGCCTTCAAGATATGGGCCGGGTATCACCCCATTCCATTTTTCCATTTCATCCTCTGTCAACAAAGAAGGTTGAGTTCCTTCTCTAAATTGTTCTATTCCGCTAAAATCCACCAAATATTTTCGAGGCCAGTCAGTGTCGTCCAAAATATTTGTAACCTCACCATATTCTCCGTTAATTCTAAGGACATCCCAATCGGTCAATCCTTGCTGTATTACCTTTGCAGTATATTTCTCATTACTTGCACGATCTTGCGGATCATAATATATTTCCTCAGGAAATTTAAGGTTCACTTTTACATTCTGATTTTCGAACTCATAAACCCTTGCCAGATTTCTCACGAATAGCTCTCTCTTTCCTTCGTTGAGCCAATGCCCCACAAAATTTACCGTATCAACAGGAACAACACCAGATACCTTTTCCCCGGATAAAACTCCCCGGGAATTTTCGTCACAACCACAGTTCCAGAGTCCCAAAAGAGCAATCAATAATATTTTTGAATTAAACTTCATAGAATCTACTATTTTGCTAAAAACACTCTACTCTTCAACTTTAAAATACCTGATGCTTTCACGCAACTCTTCAGCTTCCTGTTTCAGAGTTCTGGAATTTTTGGTCATTTCTTCGGCCGAAGAAGCATACTCCTGAATGACCATATTTAACTGTTGAATTGAATTGTTAATCTGAGCAGCTCCACTATTCTGTTCATCACTTGAATCAGAAATATCATTAACCAACTGGGAAGTTGTTTCAATTTCCGGAGCCAATTGCATCATAAATTCATGAGCTTTTGTAGTAATCGCAACAGATTTTTCAGACAATTGATTGATCTCACTTGCAGCCGCTTCACTTTTACTGGCAAGCTTCCTAACTTCCGCAGCTACCACCGCAAAACCTTTTCCCTGCTCACCGGCATGGGCTGCTTCAACGGCAGCATTTAAGGCCAGAATATTTGTCTGAAACGCAATGTCATTAATGATAGATATCTTTCCGGAAATGGCTTGAATGTATGCAAGACTCTCCTCCTCCCGCTTCACGAAATCCTTGATCCCTTCAGCCGCTTTTTTGGATATCTCCCCGGTTTTTTGAGCATTGAGTGCATTTTGCTCTATCATGGAGGCGATTTCTTCAACAGTAGAGGAAACTTCCTCAACAGACGAGGCTTGCTGATTTGCGCCGCCTGCGACCTTAACAGAAAGATCATCAAGATGGTTGCTTGATGAGTTAACTTTTACTGCTCCCTCAGTGATAAGTAAAACAATTTCTCTAAGCTTCCCATTCAGGTTATTGATAGCTTTTGTCAATTGACCAATTTCATCATGAGACTTTACCTTCAACGACTTAACAGGAAGCTGTCCGCTTTCAATAGAGGTTAATCGACTAAGTGCAAGATTAATATTGTCTGTAAAAAAGTGTTTGGTAAAGAATATAATAACCACAGAGGTCAAAATCAGACATAAAAGAGATCCAATAATAAAAGTAAACACAATACCACTTTTTTCTCTGGTTATTTCAGTCATGCTGGAATAAATAAAAAGATGCCCGAGAAACTTACCATCATCAAGACGTAATGGACTGATACTCACAAAATACGCTCCTGAGTCAGACAGAACAGTTTGAAAAACATCTGTTTCAATTTCGAAATTTAACGCATCAAAATCAGAAAGCAGTGGAACATCTTCTTTAGCCTTCCCGGCATAATCGGGGTCCAGAGAGAAATAAATTTTTCCATTGGCACCGACAATTAAGCAATGCTCAACGGGCTCTCCGACCAGTGATTCCATAATATCCTGATCCTCGGCCGATTCGTACCGCAAAAGCCCTTTGGACATTAAATAGGCAGGAGTATGGAAGCTATGTTCCAAGCTCTGATCTATTTGAGAAGTAAAACGATCAATATAATAAATTCCAAGTGCAAATAGCGCAATAAACTCTGTTAGAATAATGAGTACACCTATCTTATAGGAAACCCTTTTAAACTTAAAAAAACTAAAGTAACCCATGTCTTTATTTTTGTAACCATTTAATTATAAGTCCACTCCGAAAAGGTTTTATGTTGCAAATACCTGGGTAGAGGAACTTTTTAAATCCTAACCAGCAACAAATTAACTTTAGCTAAAAAATTCTCTGCGCCGTAACCTAAACAAAAACAACTATTTTTCGAGCAAACTCAATTATCCTAATTTGTCTTGCCAAGAAAACGCAAAAGACTGCTCAGAAGAATCGGATTCAATTGTTATCGTTATTTATACGCACCAAAGGCTTTTTTAAGGTATCTTTACTTTTGTTACGAAATCACAGACAATTTGTTGCACAGGAAGATGGAAATGGTTGCATTGATTTTTTGTTGTGATTGCACAAATGAGATGGGTTAACCTTTCTTAATATCAGGAATGGAGGATAAGTAATAGTTGCATCCCGCAGAAATGAAATAAAGGGACTATATTTAACAATCGACAACATAGAAAAGATTCTTTGTTGACAATATCTTCGTTAACAAAAACACTTCTTTTCGGAGCAGACTCCAACAAAGTTATTTTGTTCTGAAAGAACTAAATAAAAATGAGAAAAGTAAATTATATCTTTAATTATAGAGGGGGTTAAATCGACCAAGAATAAATGAAGGACATAAGGA
>NZ_JADQBH010000018.1 GCF_016278715.1 Marinilabilia sp.
TGTAGTTGCTCTCTGCTTCGAGCCAAAGAATGTCGCTGAAATTCACTTTGTGATAGCTGGTGCTTTTTCTGAGAAAGAGGCAGCCGGGCATTTTCAACACGTACTCCTCTTTTTCATCATTTACTTCATTGGGTTCGCCACTTTGCCGGCCACTGTCGCCATAAAAGTTCTGAAGCGCCATATCGACTGCCACTTTTACCTGACGATCGTTGAAAGGCTTGAGCAGATAGGCTGAAGGATTTACCTGGCGGGCCATCTCCACCACTTCATGATTGGCCAGCGATGTGAGGAATACAAAAGGGATGTGAAACCGTTCGTTGACAATCCTTCCAAGGTCGATGCCGGTTTTAGTTCCCCGCAGGTTCACATCCACCAGCATAATATCCACCTTGTTTTCGTCGAGCCAGGCAATGGCTTCATCCACGTTGTCGATTTTTTCGGCTACCTCATAGCCCATGTCCTCCAGGCGCATGGCTATGTCTTCGGCAATCATAAACTCATCTTCAACAATAAGAATACTAATCTTGTTGCTCATGCATTAATTCTGTAGTTTGTCTGAACTCATCAATAGCTCCCATCGGCAGCCGTTGTCGTTGGTCTGGGTCAGTTCGCCCTGCAACTGCCTGATGAGAGAGTGAACCAGTTTCATTCCCAGGGAGCGACTCTTTCTGAAATCGAACCCTTCGGGAATTCCCGGCCCGTTATCGGCTATTATCAGCCGCAATTTATCATTTTCTTCTTTAAGCGCCACATCAATACGCAGCTTGCTTTCGCCGGATGCATATTTCAATGAGTTGGTCAGTAGCTCATTGATAATGATTCCCAGCGGGATGGCAAGATCGATATACAGTTTTGCCGAGGAAAGATCCAGATGTAAGTCCGCTTCTTTGCCGAAACCGTAAACCAGGTTATCCACCAGTTCTTTGATGTAATCGGCCAGTCGAATGTGGGTATCCACATCTTCGCGATACAGTTTCTGATGTATGAGCATCAGTGCATCGATGCGGCGGCGGGCAGCCACCAGTGCATCTGCAGCCGGTTCGCCCTTAAACTGAGCGGCCTGCAACGAAAACATGCTCGATACCATCTGAAGGTTGTTTTTTACCCGGTGGTTCAGCTCTTTCAGCAGCAGGGCTTTCTCTTTCTCCCGTTTTTCTATAATGTCTTTTTGCTCGGCCACTTTTTTGTAGGCCCGCTTACGCAAAATTTGCAAACGATAAAGGATGGAAAGCAACACCAACAGGATAAAAGCACTCACAGAAAGAACAGTTACAGTTCGTCGCTTACTCTGATTCTCCACCTCCAGAATACGGATATCGGCATCTTTACGGTCGAGCCAGTACTGACTCTCCAGTTGTTCCGTTTTGCGCACGTTCTCGATATTCACCAGACTGTCGTGGTAAACTTCGTACTGCTTTCGCAGTTCCAGCGCATCCTGAAAACGTCCTGTCTCTTCATAAAACCGGGATAAATCTTTGCTGATGTCCCTGATTTGTTCTTTCAGTTTCTCCCGCTCTGCCGTTTGCAGGGCATCGCGCAACAATTCCTCCCCCTGCTCCTTTTGCCCTTGCCTAATGTATATTTGAGCCAGCTCCGACTGATATACCGAGGCAGAGTAATAGTCATTCATTTCACCCAGAATCTCCATCGCAGATTTCAAAAGTTCGATGGCTTCATCCTCTTTGTTCTGCGTGCCATATACCATTCCCAGGTTACCCCGGGCATAGCCTTTTACCATCTCTACATAATCATTCTTTAGCTTTTGATTCAGCTCCAGGCACTGCTTAAACAAGATGGCAGCACTGTCGGCATTGCCATCCAATCGGTAAGTTTCACCAAGGTTAATCATGGCCAGCACCACATTGGCAGTATCTTTGCGTTGTTGAAAGGTTTTCAGGGCTTGGGAGATGTAGGTTATGGCTTTAGGATAATTATTTTCAGCAGTAAAATGGCTGCCGATTTGGAGCTGGAGATGAGCTACAATTCTTAGAGAATCACTTTTCTCATAAATTTCAAGCGCTTTAAAAGAGGATTCTATAGCTCTAGAATAATCTCCCAATCTTCTATATGCTATGGCAATTTCTTCATGAATTTTGCCTTTGATAAAATAAAAGTTATTGTTTTCAGCAACTTCCAAAGCAGAACGAGCAACCAACATTGCTTCTGTTGGTTGCCCGTCGTATTCCTTTGATAAATCTAAAAGCAATCTTATTTTAGCGCTATCACTCTTTGTTAATAAAAGAATTTGCTGAATTTTCTCTTCAATTCTTGTTGATGCCAAAATCAATGATTGATTCACAACAATTAATAAGAAAAAAACTAATATCCGTATCAAAGAGTTCATATTTTCACTAACGCTAAAGATGTAACATCGAGCGCATTTACAAAATAATAAAATACAAGTAAGATATTTTATAATAATCCATCGGGTATATAGAATAAATTAACCGTTCCCATCATCTGACCTATTGGCAATCAACGGATCAATCACCGCCATTTTATCAGCCCCTCCAATCCTGAAAAAAATCAGATAAAAAATATTTTCTTTCAGTTTTACTTTTTCGGGGGTAAAAACAGAAAAGTTGTCATCCTTTGTGGGCTTCACAATCAGATGGCCATCGAGGGTAGCTTCACACTTGGTACGATCCAGATCGAATATTTCGGCCCACTCCGATTTTTTTGTGATGGTAGGGGTAATCAAATCCATGTTGATTTCGCCATTAATGTCACCTGTCGTTTTGTCGTAAAGGGTAACCGGATACTTTTTGGAATTAGAAACCAGCGTAACCACGTACTCGGTATCGGATTCCAGAGGTAAAATTTTATTGCCTTCCCATTTAATGTCGGGTGCATCAATTTTACAAAAATCATCGGCTACCAAAGGCTTAGAAGCTGTTCCCCAGGTGGGATCTTTTCCAAAAAAATCAATCAAACTGTCGGTATCAACAGTGATTTTAATTGTCTTTTTCTTCATAGTAAATAATTTTAAGTTAGGAATAGTGTGATTATCGCCTGTGAATTTATCAAATAAAATGGTAAAATGAAATTTTCGGGTGGATTAATCGAATGGAGTAGAAGGAGGGGGAAAGGAGGGGGAAAGGAGGGGGAAAGGTGAGAAGGTGGGACGGTTAGAGGGTGGAATGGTGGAGGGTAAACATTTACATCCACTAATCATGAAGGAACAGCCACGGCAGTGGCGGCAGTATGGTAAAAATGACCCTTACGAATATAGAGACTGAGCCACGGCAATGGTGACACTTTTTTTTGTGAATTATGCATTTGAGGTGAAGAATTTAGACCCCATGAGAATAGCACCCGGGTTTAGCCGGGTGATTACAGTAAAGGCCAAGGGTCTTCTGTAGCCGGCTTCAAGCCGGCTTTTCTCAACAATCCAACAGATAATAGCTTAGGGAAGCCCGCTGAAGCGGGCTACAGAGTTTACGGGGCGGTATCTAGTCACCATGCTAAAGCATGGTGCTAATCTCATGCCCTCTTTACAAAGTCACTCCCATTTGTAGAAATAAAATGGTATAGCATGGCTCATCATAAATGGAGAATTCGGATATAACCGGAAGGAACTACACCAACACGATCTGTCACCACTGCCGTGGCTTTACCTTTCTTTTCTGTAGTTGTTATTACCACACTGTCGCCCACCTCCGGGGGCTGGGACATATACATCGGGGGTGCTGGTTACCAAAGAAAATTTCTTATAATTAGAAAAGACGAGAAAACATAGATATCTACTTTTCAAGATGGAACAGCCACGGCAGTGGTGGTAGTATGGTAAAAATGAACCTTACGAATATAGAGACTGAGCCACGGCAGTAGCGGCACATTTTTTGCTTTCAGCTTCGAACTTGCAACTTTCAGCCCTTTTCCGAAGAGCTTACAGCCATCCCTAAGAGCCAAGAGCTATGAGCTAACAGCTACTCAATTTCCACCTTGCTTTGCTCCATACCCATTCAATAAAGGAACCCCAAAAGCCAAAGCGGAATTTTATTCCCAAAACCAATTTCTATATTGTCGGCGGCAATATAGGCCTCAGTAATATTCTTAATCTGTTTGTTCGATTTATTCCTTCCACCCACTTCGAAAAGATACTTTCCATTTACAAGAAAATCACTCTTTGGTGGATACGAAACACGATTAATAAAACCAACCTGATTGTAAAAAAAAGTCTCCCGGATAGTACCCGACTGCAAATTATCAGCATCGATAGCAAACATCAGGTTGGTATTATTCAGATAAATTTTGGCAGGCTTATTCAAAATTTTGTTTCCAACCGCACGTGCGCCAAGCGTTTTTATTAAATCGCCCTTTTCAAGCAAATTAATGTACTTAATAAGTGTACGTTGATCAGCCACAAAGAGCTCTGAAGTGAGTTTTGACAAATTTGGGGTATAAGGAACAGTAGTCGCCAATACACCCAATAATTGCTTTACTTTTTGAAGCGATTCATAAGAAACATCACTTACAGTCGGGATGTCCACATCAACAACCACTCCGATAATTTCAGAAAGCCGGCTAAAATAATTCTCAGGACTCTCCGCAAAAAAAGGGTAATAACCAATCTTTAAATATTTGTCAAAGGCCGGAAGAACCTTTATTTTATCCATTACATCCTTACAAATTTCCGGATGAGAGTTCAGCATAAGATCCAGCTCAATAACAGGAAACTCAAAGTGGTGATAGAACTGAATATACTCCCGAAAAGAAAGTCCCTGTAGTAAATAACTGACCTTCCGGCGGCTTAAATCGCCCTGCCCCTGATGCAATTCCAATACAGACGAGCCGGTATAAAAAATCCGTAGCGATGGGAAGGCATCATAAACAGCCTTCATCTCCCTTGACCAGTCACTATCCTTATGCTTTAAGGGATACTTATGAACTTCATCCACAAAAAGAACTTCCCCACCGTACTTATAGAAAGTTTCGGCCAGATCGAACAAGCTGTTTCTGAAAAAGAAAGGCACATCCAAAGAAACATAAAGCACTTTTCGTCCCGTGATTGCAAGCTTTTTTGCAATCTGAAGCAACAAAGTAGTCTTTCCTGTACCCCGTGCTCCGGTAATTTCTGTTAAGCGATTATCTTCATTAATTTTATAAAAAAGACTTCGCTTAAAGTCTTCTTTCACCGAATTAACCAGTCGATTGCTAATTTCATAAAGTTGCTCCATTGCAATTATGTTTTATCTGTAAAATAGCATAATATGTTTTGAATTACAAATTTTATTTGATTTTTTTGTAATGCATTACAATATTTAATTATATTTTTTGTAACTCACTACATGATGGCAGATCAGGACACGTCCACAAATTAATGCTGAGGGAATCCCGCTGAAGCGGGCTATAGAGTTAGAGGGGCGGTATCTCATCACCATCCTGAAGCTAAGTGCTAATCTTATAAAAAACTTCAAATTGTAACTCTCCAACCGGCATGTGGAATTAATTGTAATGAAACGATAAACTCATGCCAACATATTCTCACAATTAAACCTTATAAACTACCTCTAGAACCGAACAATATTTCTATTTTTGTGACTTCCCGAAATCAATAATTGAAAATCATTAGAGCAATTTACAATGAGCGGTTTTTTTGGAACAACATCAAAAGTTGACTGTGTAGCAGATGTATTTTATGGCACAGATTATCATTCACATCTGGGTACCAAGCGTGCCGGCATGGCTTTCTACAATCCCGGAAATGGCTACCAAAGGGCAATTCACAGTCTGGAAGATGGTTATTTCAGGAACAAATTTGAGGGCGACATTGTCAACTTTGCAGGAAAATCGGGCATTGGCATCATCAGCGATTTTGAAGCGCAGCCCCTGGTCACTTTTTCCCACCTGGGGCGCTTTGGTTTGTGTACGGTATCTAAAATCAACAATCTGGAGGAACTGGCCGATAGGTTTCTTTCGCAGCACAAGATGTTTTCGGAAACCAGCCAGGGAGGTTTCAACCCCACAGAACTGGTGGCCATGCTGATTTGCGAAAAATCGAGTTTTAAAGAAGGCATTGAGCATGTTTATGCAACCATCAAAGGTTCCTGTTCCATGCTGATTTTGCACGAAGACCGCATCATTGCCGCCCGCGACAAAGTGGGACGTACGCCCATCGTAATCGGAAAAAGAGATAACGCCTACTGTGCCGTAAGTGAAACCAGCTCCTTTCAGAACCTGGGCTACCAGATTGACAAATACTTAGGACCCGGCGAAATAGTGGAAATTACCGCCGAAGGATATTCTGTTTTGCGCAAACCCTCAGAGAAATTGCAGATTTGTTCATTCTTGTGGGTTTATTACGGTTATCCACCATCGTTTTACGAAGGCATCAATGTGGATGAATGCCGCTACCGGTGCGGAAAGAAACTTGCCGAAGATGACAATCAGGAAGCCGATTTTGTGGCAGGGATTCCTGACTCGGGCATTGGTCATGCCATGGGTTACAGCAATCAGGCACGCATTCCGCTTATGCGTCCTTATGCCAAATATACACCTACCTGGCCACGCAGTTTCATGCCCCAAAACCAGAATATGCGTGAATTGGTGGCAAAAATGAAACTGATACCCAACACGGCGCTGCTCAAAGACAAATCGGGGATATTTCTTGACGACTCCATTGTTCGCGGCACCCAGCTGACCGACAATGTGAAAGACCTGCACAATGAAGGCATCAAAGAAATTCACATGCGCATTGCCTGTCCGCCACTCATCTACCCCTGTGAATATCTGAATTTCAGCCAGTCGCGCACAAAACTGGAACTGGCTACCCGCAAAGCCATCTTAAAACTGGAAGGAACGGAAGATACCGATTTCGCAAAATACACCGATCCGGAAAGTGAAGATTACCGCAAAATGGTAGATCAAATCAGAGAAAATCTGGGACTAACCACCTTAAAGTTCCAAAAGCTGGATGATTTAGTGGAGGCCATCGGATTACCGAAAGAGCAGTTGTGTACCCATTGTTGGGACGGTACAGGGGAAGGGTAATTATCCTGAGAATAGCACCCGGGTTTAGCCGGATGATTGTGTGTGAACTTGAAGGTCTTCTGTAGCCGGCTTCAAGCCGGCTTTTCTGAACAACCCAACAAATCATAGCAAAGGGAAGCCCGCTGAAGCGGGCTATAAAGGTGGAGGGCTGGTATCGCATCACCATGCTGAAGCATGGTGCTAAACTCATGAAAACTACTCAATGCCAAGCCATTTTATCACATTGGAATTGTATTGCATGGCTCATCCTAAATTGAGATTCAAACAAAGACGATTTTTCGATGAAACAACCTTGTTTTTAGGCTTACCTGCCAAGGTCGGGGTTGCCTTCAAGATTGGAAAAACCAAATCTCATATATTGGGGACATAAACAGAAGAAATGACACCCATGAGAATAGCACCCGGGTTTAGCCGGGTGATTATATGTGAAGTTGAGGATCTTCTGTAGCCGGCTTCAAGCCGGCTTTTCTGAACAACACAACAAATCTTAGCAAAGGGAAGCCCGCTGAAGCGGGCTATAAAGGTGGAGGGCTGGTATCGCATCACCATGCTGAAGCATGGTGCTAAACTCATGAAAACTACTCAATGCCAAGCCATTTTATCACATTGGAATTGTATTGCATGGCTCATCCTAAATTGAGATTCAAACAAAGACGATTTTTCGATGAAACAACCTTGTTTTTAGGCTTACC
>NZ_JADQBH010000271.1 GCF_016278715.1 Marinilabilia sp.
CAACTCTCCTTCACATACATATCCCCGGGCTGCTCCACGTAAACCCTGCACACTTCGCGCCCGTTGTCTTTTGTGTAGGCAAAATCCCAGATAAGGGGACCTTCGAATTGTTTCTCGAACAATCCTTTGGCCGCTTCCAGTTTTTCATAAAGGGCCAAACGAGCTTCTTCTTTTTTTATATTAATTTCCAGCGCCACAATTATTCTTTCACGACTTGGATCAAAACGAAGATCCACACCTTTGATCCCGGTATTGCCTGCAATCCACAAACGCTTTCGTCCTTTCTGGCCGGGCAGGCGTCGGGTACGATTCGACAACTTTTGCCAGAATTCAAGACGCAATTCTTTGGCTTCTTCCTTATTGAACATGTTCGTTTTACGCTTGATGATTAGCTATGTATGTCAGTTGAAAAATGAACCAAATTAGGCCTTTAACATATAAAAAATGCATTCCACCTTTCGTCAACTTGGTTCACTCCAAAAATCCGTATCTGATTCAATAAAATATGCGCTACTTTCAACAGAAGGAATTCAATCATTCTGCTGCTTCTGCTTTTTCCTTTGCGACAGCAACAAATAAAGCAGATAGACAATTCCGGTTCCCATTAATCCGATAGCTATCCGTTCCATGGTCTGCGAGCCGCCATGCACCATCCCAAATCCCATCACGACAAATAATACAGCAACAATTCCCAATTTGGTCTTCATAAGCTTAAAAATTATACCGTAAAGATAACAACACCCGGTGATTTATGTAATCGTCGGTATCGGTAGGAACACCATAATTATCAAAATTGTTTCCCCATGAGGCAGATGTAAGCAAATACTCCAGTCCAACCCAGGCTTTTCCCATAAGGTACTTTACCCGGGGAGATACGGCAAAAACAGAGGCCACCTGCCCCTTGCTCCGCGATAGTTCAGATACTACCACCACCTCCTCAGCAGAACCCATATTGGCTGTATAGCCGGCAAAGATTCCAGGCTGAAATCCATCGGTATTGTTCCCCTGGATATCTGTCCAGATAGAGCCTGTTTCCAAGGCCACAAAATCATTATCTGCAATTGACTGTCCCACACCTCCAAGCATGACCATTTCGGAAAGATTACTTCCGTAGATTCCTTCCATTCTGAACGTGAAGGATGGAAACTGGTATCTGAATGAACCATTGAAATGATATCCCGGAACTTTCTCCACAGAAGCTCCTTCGGTGAAGCTACCGGGAACAGCCAGCGTTTTATATCCAGCAGTAAACGCAGCCCATGCGCCCTTGCCTGCCCATTTCATCTGAACATCCAGTTCGGGCATCCCCGAGAGCTCGGTACTGCTATTGGCAAAACCTGTGCTGCGAAAATTATTCTGCTCCACAATGAAAAACTGCAATTGAGTTTGCTCAGCTACCTGCCAGGTAAACCGAATTTGAGGGCTTCGGATAAGTGGATGAAAAGGAGATCCGGCATTAACATTGACAGTTCCCGGAAAATTCTCGGTAAGAAACAGGGGATGCCAGGTTTGTCCGGCCGTCACCGACCATTTTTCCCTGGAGAATTTCACAAACGCATGACGCAACCTGAAATTATTATCCCCGTTGCCATTCCCTAAGAAGTCGCCCTCCAAAACGGCGGAAGTTTTGAAACCTTTTAATGCGGGCCCGGAAATGTGCATCCCCACGCGACTGTGTGCTGCATCCAGGTCAAACTGAGACCGATCGTTCTCATCCTCTCCGGTTTCTGTGAGTAACTCAGGCAATGGATACAAATAGATATGTCGATTTCGCGCTTCCACGCTAGCACGACTGTTTGCAGCAGCATCCACGCCAACATATCCATGAAAATCAAACTTAAAATCCTGTGCTTTAGCACTCCAGAGTATCAACATGGCAAGAACCACAAACAAAAAAATCGTTTTCATGAGCTTAAAATTACATTTAAGTACAGCAACTAATAAAAAGTAAGCACTGCTAATCGAAAAAAATGAAATTGCTTCATGGTGACTGAAAAGAAGCAATCTATTTTAAAAACCAAAAATTCCCCGGTTACCAGTGAAAAGTAAAATTTTTACGAAAAAGGTCTAGCAATAGTTTTTAAACAAAAAAAGTCACCCTGAATACAGGATGACTTTCAGCTCCTCAGGTAGGACTCGAACCTACGACCTACGGATTAACAGTCCGCCGCTCTAACCAACTGAGCTACTAAGGAATAAAAAATAAAAACAAATGATTCAACATTCTTAAAGCCGTTGCTTTTTGTTTCAATGCGGTTGCAAAAATATGCGGTTTATTTCAATTTTGCAAGACTCTGCCCTCATTTTTTTTAAAAATTCCGGCATTCCAAAAAAATGCCCATCTTTGCAGTCCAAAAATTCAAAACAGAAAACATTATGAGTAAGGTTATTGGGATGGGCAATGCGCTGGTGGATATTCTAACACGTTTACAGGACGACACCATCCTTTCGGATTTAAAATACCCAAAAGGCTCCATGCAGTTGGTTGATGTGGAAGAAGTGGCCAATGTTTTGCTTGCCACACGCGACTTTCCACGCAATCAGGCATCGGGAGGATCGGCTGCAAACACCATTCACGGACTGGCCAATCTGGGCGTAGAGACCGGTTTTTTCGGAAAAGTTGGCAAAGACCAATGGGGAGAATTTTTTCGATCCGACCTTGAAAAAAGAAGCATTAAACCATACCTTTTGGAAAGTGAAAAAGAATCGGGTCGTGCTTTTGCATTAATCAGCCCCGACTCGGAACGAACTTTTGCAACCTTCCTGGGTGCGGCCGTAGAACTCGCTTACCATGAAATTCCCGATGACCTGTTTGATGGTTACAGCATTTTGCATATTGAGGGTTACCTGGTTCAAAACAGAGAATTAATCCATCACGCATTACAACTTGCAAAATCAAAAGGACTTAAAGTATCGCTCGACCTTGCCAGTTTCAATGTGGTGGAAGACAACCTGGATTTTCTTCACGAGATGGTGGAAAAATATGTGGACATCCTCTTTGCCAACGAAGAGGAAGCCAAAGCTTTCACCGGTCTGGAAGAAGAAAAGGCACTTGATGAAATATCGGGCTATTGCAACCTCACCGTTCTGAAGCTTGGAAAAAAAGGTTCAGTTATAAAGCATCACGATCAGGTAGTAAAAATCTCCCCTATTCAGGCTACCAGTCTGGACACCACAGGTGCCGGTGACCTTTATGCCTCCGGATTCCTCTATGGAATGATTCACGGACTTTCCATGGAGTTGTGCGGCCAGATAGGCTCCCTGCTTGCCGGAAAAGTCATTGAAGTAATTGGCCCCAAGATGGATGATAACACCTGGAAAAAAATCAAAATAGAGATAGCAGCGCTGATGAATTAATCGGGCAACCTACAAAAGAAGATTTCTCTATATTTTGCTAATTTTGCAATGATCTTTACAGACATTCAATCATAAGATTTATATATACTATGGAAACAGTTGTTAGTGGTATTCGTCCCACAGGGAACCTTCATCTTGGCAATTATTTTGGTGCGGTAAAAAACTTTCTGAAAATGCAGGAAAACTTCAACTGCTACTTTTTTATTGCTGACTACCACTCACTTACCACCCACCCCCATCCAGGTGACCTGCACGGAAATGTTCGCCAGATTCTGGCAGAATACCTGGCAGCAGGACTCGATCCTGAGAAAGCAACCATTTACATTCAAAGCGACCTGCCCGAAGTGGCCGAACTAACGCTTTTAATGAGTATGAACGCCTACCTGGGTGAGCTGGAGCGTACCACATCGTTTAAAGATAAGGCCCGTAAGCAGCCGGAGAATGTCAATGCAGGATTGCTCACTTATCCGGTTCTGATGGCATCAGACATCATTATTCACCAGGCCTCAAAAGTCCCGGTAGGAAAAGATCAGGAACAGAACCTGGAGATGACACGTAAATTTGCCAATCGGTTTAACCGAATATACGAAACAGATTATTTCACCATACCGCAGCCATTCAATTTTGGGGAATCCCTCATTAAAATTCCGGGACTTGACGGTTCCGGGAAAATGGGAAAATCGGAAGGCAACGGTATTTTTCTTGCTGAAGAACCGACATCCATCCGCAAAAAAGTAATGAAGGCAGTGACCGATAGTGGTCCCACGGAGCAAAATTCCAAAGTCAGCGAGCCTGTACAAAACCTCTTTACCATTATGGAAGTGGTTTCTCAAAAAGAAGTTTTGGACCAGTTTAAAGAAGACTATGCCAAATGCACCATACGTTACGGCGACCTCAAGAAAAAGCTGGCCGAAGACATCATTAACTTCACGACTCCCATCAGGGAAAATATTAATGCTATTGCTGCAGATGATGCCTATTTAAGAAAAGTGGCCGAAATGGGAAAAGAAAAAGCACGTGCAAGTGCGTCTAAAACAGTGAAAGAAGTCAGAGAAATCATTGGTTTTAAGCCGTTTTAAGTCATAAGTTAAGCCCCAACAATCACCGCAAAGAGGTATTTACGGAACAATCTCGTAATACCTCTTTTTTACTGTTTCATATTTCCGGAGCTCCAGCGGAATTTGCATCCCATTGTCAAGCCAGACGGCAGTATTGTTTTCATCCAGACTCTCAATTTTTCTGAGATTAACCACATACATAGGATGACATCTCATAAACCCGTAATTCCCAAAAAGCTGCTCGTAATGTCTCAACGGCCGCGGCACAAAGAGCGGCTTTCCGATGTCGGTGTGCATAATACATCCGCCGGCCACCGCTTCTCCAAAGAGAATGGAAGATAAAGAAACCGCTTTATCAAAATCCTCGGTTGGAAAAACCACCATTTGTGATGACGCAGGAAGATTGGCATTGGTCAAAAGTATTTCAATTTTGTAGTGGTAATCCGCCTCATCAATGGCCTCACAGGCTTTATCGATGGCTAAAACCAAATCGGAAGCCTCGAACGGTTTCCTTACAAAACCCACTGCTGAAAACTGAATGGACTCTTCAAGAAAAGCTTCATGGCCCGACATAAAAACCACTTTGAAATTGTAGAACTCTGTTTTTCGCAGCAAATCAAAGGCTGTTCCATCGGGCAGTGCAATGTCGAGAATCAAGAGATCCGGAGCATCTTTTTCTATGATCTCAAGAGCATCGGAGACAAGCGAAACCGCCCCCAGCTGGTGAAACTCCGGGAAATGGTGGTTTAGAATCTCGCTCACGATTTTCTGAATCACCCTGTCATCCTCAACAATCAGAATCTTTTTCATGTAACAATTTTTGCCCGTAAAACAGTTATACGGAAACGGGCTGCCGCTTAATAAGTCTGTTCTTTTGCTTGTAAACAGGTTTTCCATTTTGGTTGACCTCCACAAGAGGAATAATTATTCTGACCAATGTTCCCCGGTCAAAAGGATTCACCTGCTTTTTATCCATAATCGACAAGTCAGTACGTCCCCCTGAGTCGCGACGCAACATCTCCAGACGCTCCCGAGTAATTTTAATGGCCATTGATTCGTGCCCTTTCTCTTTTTCACTTGCCTGCTTCGAAGCATCAATACCGATACCATTGTCTTCCACTTCTACCACCACACGGTTTTTATCTTTCCTGAAAGATATTTTGATCTGACCCTCAGTACCAATAGGTCTGATCCCATGTTCTATTGCATTTTCGATAAATGGCTGAGTAAGCATAGGAGGAACCTTAATGCTTTCCATCTTCAGCGATTCGTCGATGTGCAACTGATAGGTAAACGATTCTGAAAAGCGCAGCCGCTGCAATTCAAGATAATATTTCAGAATCTGCGTCTCCTCCTTCAATGAGATGTAATCGTGCGTGGAACTCCTCAATACCTGACGCATTAACCGGGCAAAATCGGTAAGAAATCTGGACGATTTTTCGATGTCGTGCTCCAGAATGTAAACCTGAATAGCACTGAGGGCATTAAAGATAAAGTGAGGATTCATTTGCGAACGTAACAAGCGTTGCTGATGACGCACATTTCTGTATCTGCCTCGCAATTGCAGTTGCCTCACAATCATAAATATAGCAAAAGAGATGGTTATCACAATAATTAGTGCGGTCAGCAGATAAAAGCGTTGTCGATCCAGCATCGACTTCTGACGTATGGTTTCCTGGTTCAACTGGTCAATCTTTTTTCTTTGTCTTTCCGACTCAAATATGGCCTCCTGAGTAGCCAGGTGGTGAATATTCTTGGTATTGATAATACTATCGCGGTAGGTAGCTGCGGTTTTGAAAAAATTCAGGGCTTCTCCAAAATCTCCCTTTTTTTCATATAGTTCAGACAACAACCTGGATCCTTCTTCTATCTGATACAAAACACCAATACTTTTAGCAATTTCCATGCTCTTCCTCAAGTGCTTTTCTGCTTCTTCCAGTTCTTCCATATCCAGGTAAGTCTCCCCTATCTTGGAATGACTAATTGCCACCTGCATCAGATCTCCCAGTTCTTCATTCAGATATAAAGCCTTCTGAAGATATTCCAGCGCTTTATGCGGACGATTTTGCACAATGTAAGCCCCCCCAATGCTGTTAAAACAGATGGACTGCCCAACCTTGCTGTTTATCTGATAGTTGTAATCAAGCGAGGTAAAGAAATGTTTTAGTGCAGAATCGACCTGCCCCATTTTGAGAAGTGACTCCCCCAAATTGTTGTGATTGATAGCCAGACCCAGTTTATTATTCTGAGCCTGTGACATGCCGAGTGAACGATTGAAGTATTCGATGGACGAAACGTAGCGGCCCAGGTTGTAATTCACATTTCCAATGCTGTTGATTGCCGAACCGATGGTTAACGAGTCACCTGCCTCTTCGGCCAGCCCAAGAGCTTTAACGTGCATCTCCAGGGCCATCGGATTGTCATCAATACGACGATAAACCACTCCTATCTGGTTGTAAACATTGGCCAAAAGAGTGTTATTATTTGCCCGGGTGGCTAATTCAAGAGCTTTTTGATGAAATTTCATGGCCTCTCCGTAATCTGCCCGGTTTCGGTAACGCTGTCCAAGAAGATTGTAGATGCGTGCAAGTTGAGAGATATTGCTATTTTTCCGGGCAATTTCCTCTGCTTCTACAAGATAACTGTCATTTATATCAATGTGTACCCCTCCCTGTCCGTAATGACTATACGATTTCTCGATCAACTGCTCTACCACCATGGAGTCGGTGCCCGGAAGACGTTTATCAACCAATGCTTCCGTCGGCTGGTCTCCATCCTGAAAGTAGCTACAGGAAGTTATTGATAGAAAGAAAAGAAAAACCAAACCCTGAAGTCTTCCCATATTATACTTATTTTAAATCCTGCCACCAACAAAAAAAATCCAGATCTTAAAAAAGTAAGATCCCTGCATCCCAAAAAGAGATATTTCGTTCCCCATTTGTGTCAAACAACCGGTTACAATGCAGATTCAGCATGATTGTGAGCAGGTCATCTGTTTCAAATTTTTCAACTCGTAATTTGAGGAAATTTAAATTTATTGTCCACCAAAATACAGTTTTTTTTACCTGTCATCACAAACTCATTTCTCATTTTTTGATGAAGGGTTATCTTTGCAGGCTAAAATAGATACAAGTGAAGATAGGGAATTTACAACTTAGAGCAGAACCATTGCTTCTGGCCCCGATGGAAGATGTTACCGACGGAATGTTTCGCGATTTGTGCAAGCGTTATGGTGCCGACCTGATGTACACAGAATTTGTGTCATCAGAT
>NZ_JADQBH010000131.1 GCF_016278715.1 Marinilabilia sp.
CCACAGCCACAATCTTTATTCCGGGAATTTTCTTCTTCAGGTGATGTCCCACTCCTGTGATGGTTCCACCTGTTCCAACCCCTGCAACAAACACATCCACCCTGCCATCGGTATCATTCAGTATTTCTTCGGCGGTAGTCCGGTAATGCGCATCAGGGTTATTTTTGTTGTTAAACTGTTGCGGAATAAAGGACTTTGGATATTTTTCAGAAAGTTCATGAGCTTTAGCAATCGCCCCTTTCATGCCATCAGGAGCAGGAGTAAGAACCAGTTCGGCACCAAACTTCTTTAAAAGTTTGCGACGCTCAATACTCATGCTTTCCGGCATGGTTAAAATTAATTTATAGCCTTTTACTGCAGCCACAAGCGCCAAACCAACTCCGGTATTCCCACTGGTAGGCTCCACAATAACAGTATCCGCATCCAAAACGCCCTCTTTCTCTGCCGCTTCTATCATTGACAATGCGGGTCGATCTTTAACAGACCCTCCGGGGTTGTACGACTCCAGCTTAGCAACCACCTCTGCCCGGGCACCTTCAGCCAGTTTATTAACTTTAACCAAAGGAGTATTTCCTATCAGTTCGATTATGTTCTGAGCAATTTTTGTCATAGTATCTGATTTTTATATTTTTTAAAACTATATGTAATACATTAATCCTTCGTCCTGAGTATTCAAAGCCGGGAGTGCATCAAGAAATAGTTCCCCGAAAACCTTATTCACAGAGTCGGATGTCTGCTTCAGGAACAAAGAAATTGCTTCCTGCTTGGACGAAACGGCATCCCGGCTACTAGTATTATTTTGTCTCTCCCACTCAGGGTCGAGACATCGAAAAACTTCAAGTAGAGAAATCTCTTTTAAGGGACGTGCCAGCCGGTAACCGCCCTGCGCACCCCGTTTTACTTCCACCAGTCCGCTTTTTCGAAAGTCAGCAGCAATACCTTCCAAAAACTTCGGCGGAAGATTATCTGAAGCAGCCAATTCATTCACAGCCCTGTGTTCCGGCCATAAATAATGCAACTGCAAAAGAAAAACAAGACCATAATTAACACGTTTTGAAATCTTCATTACCTCTCTTTTTTGTATGCTTTAATGCAAAGTTAATTCTTTTACTATTATCAACAAGGACATCAACTAATTTTTTTGTATACTTTTTTTATATGCTTTAACAAGAGGCTTTAGAAATTGTTCAAACTTTTTCATTGGTGTCCGGCTATAAGAGTTGATATTGCTTTACTGCGTTCGAAACGACAACTTTTTGTAACAATCAAAACATCAGCCAATTAATTATTGGCCCGCAATCGGGTACCCGCTGTACTTGTTGTTGATGCCTCGGGTTTCCACAAGGGATTAATGAAATTGCCCCCTTCCAGGGACCTCCCTGTTCTGTCAGTTTCGCATTTTGCCTCAAGCGTTTTGGAACAACCAGTATAAAAAAACCTCAGAAGTTGCATCAAAACAACATCTGAGGTTTTGTTTTCTCAACTCAAAATAAAAATAAAATGAATTGAGGGTTTGGGTAGAATGGGAACGGGAATAAAATGAAGGTTAAAGGGTGATATATTAGTCAATAAAAAATATAATTCTTTCAACCTTTTATCCACACAAGGCATGCGCCCAGGGTCGTAAAAGGTCTAAGTTCATACATAAAATTTTCCCTTGCAATCAACATCAATACAACGATATTGTGGGGATTATTGGCAATCACACCTATCTTATACCGACCTACAAAAGAAATATTTTCAACAAAAAAATCCACAATTCTCATATATGCAGAAGCTTTAAAGGCCAGGCGAGCGTCACTGAAATCAAGAACAACACCTTTCGTCCCGGAAGGAACAGCATCATTCTTCATTAAATCATCCCAAAATGCAATGATATCATCAACTGTTACCTTTCCCTTAAAAATTCCAACTACACAATTGGCTTTCCAATCGTAATCGATAAAAAAACCTTTTTCATTCAACACAGGCGAGAATCCGGTTTGTTCTTTTATTAAATTCATAAACATCCATTTAGTAGTAAAAAGCCCCCCGGGGGCAACGGGGGACTTTTGGGGGATTAAACATCCGGGGTCGGGTTTATCATTTTATGGAAAACTTTCCAGCATAGGTAGTCATTCCCAGGTGCAATTCTATCCTGTAATAACCGGCGGTCAGCTGAGAAATATCTAAGCCATAAACTCCGGATCCACTTACAGAATAAACTTCACCAACACTTCCACTGCCGGACAAACCATATATTTCAACTTCTAATGGGCCTTCATAATTTTCAACAACCACCACCATGTCCTCTCCTCTCACATCTGCTTGAACATAAACAGGCAAAGAGAGAGATTTCAGCTGATTGAAGCTAGATGCTCTCAAAATCACTTCCCGAATCTTCAACAACTCAATCGCGATTGGTTCATCGGTCGGTATCTCTGTATCATCTCCTCCATCATTGTCTCCTTCAGCTTGTGCCACGCCAAAACCTGAAAAGGTTAAAGAAATTACAAAGACAATTAGTAAAAACATTTTTTTCTGTAGCATAGTCTAATAATTATAAAGTTTAAACAACTAATCATATTTCAAAGTAAGCAGTTAACAACCACGCTACCAATAGTTTTTAACATACAGCTTTTATTTTAATGGCATTAAAGGAGACAACCGACTGATTGCTATTGTTTTAACAAACAGACATTAACAGTTCTGGGATAAATGGGGATGGACAAAACACTCGTGGGATAAACGGACTAATTCACTTATCAACAAAATATTACAAGGCAAAAAACATAGATTATAGTCAAAGTATTCGCTGTTCCTAATTAATGGTCACATATGGCAAAACCATAATATAAAAAAGTCAAAACCAAATATTTTATTGAGAAAATTGAAAAGTAGAGATTTAGATTACTTAACCGATAACCCAGGACAGGATATTTCCCTCGCAATGTCCCCATTTCAGTTGGAAGAGATAGAGTGTAGGGGGTTTCCTTCCCAGATAATATCATTAAAATCCTTGCAAGCAAAAGGCAACGAAAGCCGTTTAAGAGTAGAACGTTTAGAATAAGGACAATAAATCATCAAGAGATGGATAATCATACAAATTCTCAAGAATTCTTTTTTTCAGATTAGACTTTCTGACTCTAAGATTATTATTGGAAATACCCAGAACGGTAGCAATCTCGGCAGAAGGAATTTCATATTTTAACAAAAACAGCACCACTTTCTCCGTATTGGTCAGAGAAAAACCCGCCGGGATATCTACACTGGAGTAGAACAAATCATCATTCATCAGGTTGTACATCATTCCTGAGAATTCCTCTTTCAAGGCACCCAACTCGGTTTGAAGTTCATGATACGCCGATGAATCAGACTTTATATATTTTTGAGAAAGCATATCAAAACGCTGCTGGGCAACCATTTCACGCTGCGTTATCAGTTGGTAAAACCTTAGCAAATGCCTTCGTTGAAGACTTTCACGCATTTTTCCGGCCACCTCTTTCTCTGCAGAAATCCTCATCAGACGTTCATTTTCCAACTCAACCCGACTTCTTTTTAAATTAAGAAAATGGATAAGAAAAATAAACAGAAGCAGCACAAATACAGCACTGTATGCAAAAGTATATCTTTGAAGTTTCTGCTTCTGCCTTAGCGTTTCAACCCTGGCCTGCGACAAATCATATTGCTTTTCCAGCTCCAGGATCTTCTTCTGGGTTCTTTCTTCTGTATTCTCCACCAGAAATTCCATAGCATTTTTATACTGTTCGGCAGCCAATTTAAAATCTCTCTTATGCAACGCCAACCCGCCAAGATTAGAAAACAGTTGATAATCACCATTCTCACTGGTTGAATCGGAAAAATGGTCTACCGCTTTGTGTGCATAAACAAGCGCTGAATCAATTTCCCCTAATCCTGCATAAGCCCTGCATATTGAATAATAAACATTTGAAAGTCTGGGCTTTTCCTTCATGGCAGTAATCTGATTCTCCAAATCACGGTAACCCTTCAATGCATTTGCATAGTCGCCCTGGAGAAGATAATAAGCAGCTCTTGCGTTGATTATATCATAGCGAAGTTCCGGAGAAACCCCCGTCAGACTCTCAAGACTGTCCAAAACGCTTATGGCTTTTTCATTATTTCCACTGGAAAGATACCTCCAAAACACTGCAAGAGAAGTAACCACCAGGGTTTCCACATCTCTCATCTCATTGGCCCTTTCCAGAGCCCTATCCAGGTAGGATTCGGCCAAATTATCATTTCGGTTGATGTAATGAAGAATGCCCAGATAAAACCAAAGCTTTATCTCTTCCTGCACCGGAATCAAGTCCGGATACACTTCTATCATTGCTTCAACTTCTTTTAATGGGACATAAACAAGAGAATCGGGAGTATTCTTCACCTGATAACGTACTACTCCCTGATAAATAAGGGCTCTGCCCAGGTTTTGATCAGGGATAGGATTTCTGAATTCTTCTACTGCAGTATTGATAGCCGAGTCGCTCGAAAACCCTCTATCCAGCCTGTTGCAAACAATGGTGTTCAGCAAATGATAGTAAGCACTATTTTGGCTATTCAGCTCTTTGAGATCAATTTTTTGGAGAGAATCTTCCGCAGCCTGAACATTCTCATAAACGAGACTGTCTGTCACAACCAACTTCCTTTTCATCTCTTTCTGAAAAGGAGTTTGGCAACCCGCCAAAACCAATAGAAGAATCAACAGACTAGCAGAAAAGGCTCTCATTGGCATTTAAAAGATTTTAAGGATCAGGCTAAAAAGCTTCTTTCAAAGATATAAAAAAACCTGTGGTTCCGATTGAAGACGCCCCAAAATCAAAACGTACATTCAAAGGATCATCCGGTAGCATTCTAAAGCGTAGTCCTCCCCCCACCGATGAAATAAGATCAGAAAAAGGCTTCTTAAAATGACTCCCCGCCTGGCCTGCTCCGGCAAATGCAACCACTCCAAAGCGCCACCACAAATGGTGTCGTACCTCGGCGCGAGCGAGCCACACAGCATTATCTGTTTCTTTCAGCGGATGTCCGATTCCCCGAAGACGCTCTTTACCCCCAAGATAAGGCTCTTCAAAAAAAGGAATCTCATCGTGAGCATAATCCATCACTAACTGAAAAGCCAATGTGGCGACATCCTCTTTCAGGGAGAAATATTGCCGTCCATCGAAAGTATATCTTTGATAGTTGTAATCCCCTGCGCCGGCAACCCCTGCAAACAAAGGATAAAACGTAAGCCAGGATCCTCTTTGGGGAGAAAGGGTTCGATGCCTTGTGTCAAAAACCAGCTTGGGACCGATGCCTAGTATCCACCCCCCATCGGATCCAACAAATTGTTCCTCCGCAAATACCCTTCTGGTGAAGGTGTCAAACCGATTATTATTAAGAAGGATTCCACCCCCAATCCACAAGGAGGGAAGTAAATTATTTAAAAAGTCCCATTCGATCCGAAACTCTTTTCGGTCAAAATAAAACTCCTCGTCGGTCCCACCCAGCCAATACTGATCTTCACGACTATTTACGAAGGACTCTCCTGTGGTCAGCCATGATGAGTGAAAATACCACTCATGTTCAAACTGCAACTGAAGCATACCTTTGGTGGAATGTTCCAAATTTATAGCAATGGTGTTAAATTTTCCTTTGCGCGAACTATTCCACTTAATAGCCGGCATAACACCATAAACAAATCCGTTGCGGGGACTGACACTAATGGAAGGATAAAAAGTATAGACCACATCACCTCTTTCCCAGGTTACCAGGTCAAGCACTTTTTCTCCTAGCCCGGCAATTCCACCTGCTTCCGCCAGGGAATCATTAGTTAAGGGTTCAGAAACACTTACATTCTGAGAGTGGATCGGACCATTGACCCAAATAAATACCATAACCACTAGTGAAAGCCTGAAAAAGCGAGACATAATCATATTAAAAAATATTTCAATCCTGACATTCCAGACAAGATTTTGAGTTGATACTAAATACTTTTATTTTTTATTGTTTAGACCTGTTTTTTCCAATTCAGGCAGAAAAATACCTGTTTTTTGTAACAATTCGGCTAGTTTTGCGTTTTTCCTTACCGGTGGTGTTTGCGACCCACAACATACAACACTGATTTAAGGCAAATTAAACCCTTTTTGCTATATTTTGTCCTTGGAAAAGAGGTTGTAATTATTGATATTATCATAATCAGGATTAACCGAACCATTTATTCTATATGTTATATAAATTTCGCATCATATCCAGTGAAAATGATGAATTCATAAGAGAGATTGCCATCAACAGTCAATCGACTTTTTTTGATCTACATCGCTTCATTGTAGAAGAACTGGATTATGAAAAAAGCCAAATCACCTCTTTCTTCCTGACTGACCAGCACTGGCACAAAGAACTGGAGGTTACGCTGATTGATATGACAGACGGACAAAATCCGGACATCAAGGTAATGGATACCACAAAACTGGGTGAACTTATCACCGAAAAGAAACAACGCCTGCTCTATGTTTTTGACCAATTTGCAGAGCGGGCCCTGTTTCTGGAACTCTTTGAAATCAAAAATAGTGACATCGACCAGCCTCAATGCACCAGACGAGAAGGAACGCCTCCTGCACAACTGGACAGTTCTGCGATGGAAAGTGGAGACCTTACCGACATCGACCTGAGTGAAATTTTAGGTAATGAGGAGAGCGAAGACTTTTTAGACCACGGAGAGCAGCTGGATTCTTACGACGAGGAGGAATGGTATTAAATTATAAAAAAAGTGTTATTGTCGTCACGGGACCAACAGGCATAGGTAAAACCGGATTGAGTATCGATCTCGCCCGGGAATTTGACTGTCCCATAATATCTGCCGATTCCCGACAGATTTTCAAGGAGTTGAAAATTGGAACGGCAGCCCCTACCAATGAAGAGTTGCGAAAAGCAACACACTATCTGATTGGAACACATTCCATCTTTGATTATTACAGTGCTTACAAATACGAACAGGAGGCCCTGGCTCTGGTCGACAAACTTTTTGAGGCAAACGATGTGGTTATTCTTACCGGAGGGTCGATGATGTATATCGACGCATTCTGCAACGGTATAGATGAATTGCCCACCATTGACCCGGAACTCCGTGACAACTTACAGGAAGCTTTTCGGAAAGAGGGCTTGGAAAACATTCGACGACAATTAAAGTTGCTGGATCCTGTTTTTTACAATCAGTTGGATCTGAAAAACCCCAAACGGATAATTCACGCATTGGAAATCTGCCTTATGACCGGTCGCCCCTACTCAGCACTACGCACCAACACAAAAAAAATACGTCCATTCCACATTGTTAAGATAGGGTTGGACATGGATCGTTCCCTGCTTCACCAACGCATCAATCAACGAGTGGACCAAATGATGCAGGATGGCCTGGAAAACGAAGCCAGAGGTCTGTATGCCCACAGAACACTCAACTCCCTAAATACAGTAGGTTACAGAGAATTCTTTGATTTCTTTGACAATATCATAAACCGTGAAAAAGCCATTGAGTTAGTAAAACGGAATTCGCGACGATATGCACGTAAGCAACTTTCCTGGTTCCGAAGGGACGAAGAAATCACCTGGTTTTCGCCTCAAAATACTGAGGAAGTTATTACATTTGTGCAAAGGAAAATAAAACGGACCGGGGCCCATAATTAATTAGTTTTAATCTTTCTCACGGTTTACAATCTTTTGAGAAGGGCTCCGGTTTTTTTTCGCTCATATGGGAAATTCAAACTGCTTCAACATCAGAGTATACGGTATTTGCATCCGGAACCATCAGCTTCTTGTATCTGATGAGTATGTACTGGATATGTATATGACAAAATTCCCGGGGGGCGGTCTGGAATATGGAGAAGGCCCCATTGAATGTCTGAAACGGGAATGCCGGGAAGAAATGGAACTTGAAGTAGATATTACCGACCATTTTTACACTACCGATTTTTTTCAATCGACAAGGTTCTTCAAAGACACTCAGCTCATCAGTATTTATTACCGCTTTGAACTGCCTGATAATCTGTGCATTCGGGCTTCAAAAGAAAAATTTAATTTTGAGAAGGAAATAAACGGAAGCCAGTCCTTCAGATGGATACCAATATCGGAGTTAACCCCCGAAGAGATGACTTTTCCGATTGACCGCAAAGTTGTGGAGCTTATAAAAAAGAATATTCAAGATAACGTGTGAACAGATTATTTCTGAGCAGAAACAATTAGCGGTACGGAATCCATGGACAGGGTTTCGCCTTTGAAATTCCCGTAGAAAAGAACATTCTCAAAACCACAGTTTTTCAGCAAAGTCTCTAGCTGCTGACGACGCAAAGGCAATAATTTAACGACATTACAGATTTCCTCGCCGCTTTGTTTAACTTTCAAAATTGTCCTGAAATCGATCGATGCTGCTGAATCGTTGAAATCGTAAAACCGCTCAAATTTTATCTCATCATTCTCAATGGTGGGCAGTCCTTGAATCTGCTTGTCAAAAATTCGATCGTAGTTTATGATTTGAACAATCACACTTGAGCCGGGCTTTAAAACCGCCCAAACATTCAAAAATAATTGGCTGACCTGCTCCAAATCATTTAGATGAACGAGCGTATTCCCGAAAGAAACCACTGCATCAAAAATACTTGCTTCCCATTTTTCATTAATTTTCAATACATCAAGCACTGAAAACCGAACATTCTCCTTCCGCACTGCTTTTTCCTGTGCAAAAGCAATCATTTCCGGATCCAGGTCAATCCCTTCAACCATGGCTCCCTGCTCCACCAATTGCAAGGCCAGATTTCCGGTTCCGCATCCTGCCTCAAGAATTCGTTTGCCGGCAATATTTCCGGCTACCCGGTTAATAAAATTTACCTGCAGGGGAGCCGGCGGAAAGATGTAATCGTAAAATGGAGAAATAGATTTGTAAAAGGACATAATCAGGCCTGTTTTATGTTCGAGAATTGCTTTGGTTGGGTAATGTAATTTAGCCTGAATAATTCACAAATTATCTATTACAATGTCCAACTATCCAGGAGATACAATCGTCCTCAAAAAACCGGATTAAAAATAATTGCCTATCTCTTTCTCCACTTAATTTGCGGTTGCTTGTATTTCATGATATTCGAATATCCCATAACGAAAACTCATGAATTAATCAGGTTAGATTTTATCTGACACCGAATACTCGTTTCTGTCCGGACGATTGCGGGAGACAAGTTCAGCAAGGAAACCGGTAACAAAAAGCTGAGTTCCCAAAATCATGCAAACCAATCCGATATAGAAAAACGGATTGCTGGTAACCAGAGGTACTACAATGCCATGCGCCACACTATACAATTTGTGCACTCCCAGCCATATCGCCAGCCCGGTTCCTATCAGAAACATCAAAGATCCGAGCGCTCCGAAAAGATGCATGGGTCTGTTGCCAAATTTAGAGATAAACATAACCGACAATAAATCCAAAAAACCTTTCATAAATCGTTCCATCCCAAATTTGGTGACACCGTATTTTCGCTCACGATGGGTCACAACTTTTTCAGTGATTTTATAAAAACCGGCACGTTTGGCCAAAATGGGAATGTAGCGATGCATTTCACCATATACCTCAATATTCCTGACCACCTCTCTTCTGTAAGCCTTCAGACCACAATTAAAATCATGAAGTTTTATTCCTGAGATAATTCGTGCGGTTCGGTTAAACAGTTTACTGGGAAGCGTTTTATTTAAGGGGTCATGCCGTTTCTTCTTCCAGCCACTCACCAAATCGTAACCATCTTCCCGAATCAAACGGAACAACTCAGGAATCTCATCAGGACTATCCTGCAGGTCCGCATCCATTGTAATAACTACTTCCCCCTGCACAACTTCAAAACCTTTATTCAAAGCCGCCGATTTTCCGTAATTTCGCCTAAACCTGAGTCCTTTCAAAAAATCATATTCCGCTTTCAATTCCCGGACAACCTGCCATGAACCATCAGTGCTGCCATCATCAAGCACTACAACCTCAAAGTCAATTTCCATTTTTGAACATACTCGCTCAATCCACTGGATTAATTCCGGCAGTGATTCTTCTTCATTAAAGAAAGGAACAACAAGTGATAATTCCATTACTCAATAGTTTTCATGGCATTAGAAAATGGGTCTTGCGGTCTTCTACGTTGAAAGATGGCAATAACCAAAGAAAAAAGCAATGAAGTAAAGCCAACTCCAAAAATCCCCGAGAAAATCATCAAAACAGGATTCGCCACCAAAGCAAACATATCTTCCATCCGGGCCACTTCATTTTCCGACATCCCCATTGCCAAATAAGCCTCCTGCATCTGAACAATCAGTTCATCGGTATAAGCCGGATTAATCACCTTCATATACAAAAACATCCAGGCACCAGAAATAATTCCGGCCAGCATTCCCATCCGTGTACCCAGCCAGACACCCTGGCCGTAACCAAGCCAACCCTCCTGAAGATTTTGCCGGTACCGAACCATGGAAACATGTATAAAACCAATGTAAACCAGCCAGGTAAGCACGTTATTAAAGAAAGAGGTTTCGAGGCCGGTCAATTGTAAAATCAAAAACACCGCGGAAAGCGCCAGACCCATAAAAGTGCCCTGATTCAACACAAACCGGGCCTTCTGCTTCTGTATATCCTTATGTGTATTTTCTGTTGACAAATCATCCATCGTTAATGTAACTTATTAAAATTAATGCACCGCTAAAATACACAAAATGTCTTGAAATGGACATTTACTTAGGTAATCATTTAATACCGGAGCAGAAAAAATCACCCAAATACTTGCAAGCAAGTCGCAAAGCCGAGCAAAGCTATTCCGCTATAATAGCTGTCTTAAATAAGATCGGGAACTTAGAACGTTTTAAGTATTTACAAATCACGTAAGAGACATAAGATAACAAAAAGGGTTTGAACCATATAAGGCATATAAGCATTTTGGGTTTTATTATCAGGATTGTGGTATAACCAAACCCACAACAAAAACATTGATTTCAGTGTGATTACGTGTTTCCTTAGATAAAAGTATTCAAGTCGCAGAGACAAAAGGCAGGCCCATGAAAGAGGCCAGGTGGAATAAACCGGGGCAACAAGGACAAGTGGGCAGGAGCCCCGGATGGGGGCCAACAATTAATTTTGAGGACTAAAGCAAAGTCCATTTTGCAACAGGACTAAAGGCTAAGAAAAAAATTCAGTCCACACATCTTCAGCAAATTGTGATTTTGCTTTGATAAAAGGCTCCCATTAAAAGAGCAGGTATAAACCAATATTTTCTGAATTGGCATTAACTCTAAGCAAGATTTCTCAAGGCTCTTATCACTCAACTAAATATTAGTTTCTTTTACCCAACCCTATTTTTCAGTTAACCAATCACACTCCAAACAAACCTTAAATGAGGAAAACAAAAATTATTTTTAGTCAAAAACAAATTGAATTCAAACACCTTAGCTAAAAACCTGCAGCGAAGTGCAATTTTTTTTCACCTGGAAATTTGCCGGCAATAGTAAAATTTCTACTTTTGCACCCCGGGTAAGTCCTATACGACCAGCTCCCGCTGAATTCCCCCAGGGCCTGACGGCAGCAAGGGTAGGTGGTTGTAGCGGTGCGATATAGGTAGCTTACCCGCCCTGCCAATATAGCTCAGTTGGCCAGAGCAGCTGATTTGTAATCAGCCGGTCGGGGGTTCGAATCCCTCTATTGGCTCACCATTAAGGTCTTTGAAATTGCGGGTCTTGTAAATAAGTTACCGGGGAGATACCGAAGCGGTCAAACGGGGCAGACTGTAAATCTGTTGGCTCAGCCTTCGTAGGTTCGAATCCTGCTCTCCCCACTTTTTTGCCAATATAGCTCAGTTGGCCAGAGCAGCTGATTTGTAATCAGCCGGTCGGGGGTTCGAATCCCTCTATTGGCTCCAAAAATAATTTGCTTTTTCGTTTGCAGATAGGATAATTTATTTATCTTTGTCGTCCCAAACGTAAGGCTTTACAAGGCCTGTAAACGTTCTTTAATAATACTGAGGTGAATACCAAAGCGGTCAAATAGAATTCCGGAGCATCGGAAAAAATTTGTTGGCGCAGCAGTAACCACCATTAAATAATTACCGGGGAGATACCGAAGCGGTCAAACGGGGCAGACTGTAAATCTGTTGGCTCAGCCTTCGTAGGTTCGAATCCTGCTCTCCCCACTTTTCGCGGGAATAGCTCAGTTGATAGAGCATCAGCCTTCCAAGCTGAGGGTCGCGGGTTTGAGTCCCGTTTCCCGCTCAAAAAAACCTGATTGTTAATTCGATCAGGTTTTTTAGATTTAACACATATTTAAAGAAGAGAAGCCCCTGAAGAAACAGGGAGCAGTGATGTTAAATTCTCTTCTGTTTTTCGCGGGAATAGCTCAGTTGATAGAGCATCAGCCTTCCAAGCTGAGGGTCGCGGGTTTGAGTCCCGTTTCCCGCTCAATTCGAAGCCTGATTCGATTGAATCGGGCTTTTTCATGCAAAAATCTGCCCATGTATCTATCTTCACAAATTATCTATTCTTATATTTGCTTAAGAACAAATATTTTCTGAAGCTATGCTGGTAAAAATATATCCCGAAAATCCCAATCCACGCGAAATTCAAAAGGTGGTTGACGTACTTCGAAGCGGAGGAATCGTAATTTATCCGACCGATACGGTTTACGGAATGGGGTGTGATATAAACAACATCAAGGCGCTGGAAAAGATTGCCCGAATCAAAGGTATTAATCCTAAAAAAGATCACCTTTCATTCATTTGTCATGATTTGAGTCACCTGTCAGACTACACAAAGCCATTGGGGAGTGCCACCTTTAAGCTGGTCAAGAAAAACCTTCCGGGCCCCTTTACTTTTATCCTACAGGCAAACAACAGTGTCCCAAAATTCTTTAAAAGCAACAAGAAAACCATTGGACTTAGAATCCCCGACAACCCGATTATTATTGAGATCATCAAAGAATTGGGCAACCCTATTCTAAGTACTTCCATTAAAGATGATGATGAAATACTGGAATACACCACCGATCCGGAATTGATTCATGAAAAATACCAGAACCTGGTAGATATTGTAATTGATGGGGGAAATGGGGGAAATGAGGGCTCCACCATCGTGGACTGCACCTCTGATGAAGAATTTGAAATTTTACGCCAGGGAAAAGGAGAACTGGAATTTTAGGGAGCATAGCCATAGCATTTTTTCAGGAAAAAGAAAATTAGCAGTACATGGCATATTGTTTTATACTTGATACAACACCATCTATTCATAATACTTCCATGTGGTAAATGAACAAAAAAGCCTCATATAATTAGTTAACTTAGTTCACTACAACCTACATCAAATTATGGTTAACCAGGAAATCCCGGACCGAAACTATTTTTTCATAACTTTTTGATTAACATACAATTTTCATTGATAACATTTGCCATCTTCTGCTTATATTTGTTATTAGTATGATTTTAAACATGATTAATAACCCTGTAACTCTCAGCTATGTTAGTCAGTCTTTCAAAATTCAGATTTCTCCTTATCCTTTTGGTATTTACCTCGTGTGTTCCACTTAAGAAATCCATCTATCTGCAAGGAGAAATTGCAAAAGATCTTTCTGAGATTGAATCCAGATATCTTTCCGACCAAACACCATATCTGATTAAACCCAATGACAATTTATACATACAGATTAACAGTCTGGATGAACGAACCTCTTCTTTTTTGAACAATGAGACCAATGTCACCACCCGCATTGACAATCCAATGGCGGCAAGCCTCGTTGGCTACAGGGTATCAGAAGATGGAACCATCAATTTCCCCTTCGTTGGAAAAGTCCATGTTGCCAATCTGACACTGGACGAAGTTCATGAAAAAATTCAAAATGTTGTTTCCAAATTCATAGAAGAAAGCAGCGTGACAGTAAAGCTCTTAAACGACAATATTACCGTTCTGGGAGAAGTTCGGGCCCCCGGACGATACCTCCTCTACGATGAACAAATCAACATCCTCGAAGCACTAAGTCTTGCAGGAGATGCAACCGATTTTGCCAACAAAAAAAGAGTGCGTCTGATTCGAAAAGAAGGTAGTGAAATTGAGATGGTAATTATGAACACCCTGGACGATGAATTGCTCCTTTCCAGCTATTACAATTTAAGACCAGGAGATATCATTTACGTTGAGCCAAGACGATTAAAATCGGTTAATTTAAGCTCAATGCCCCTGAATCTTGTATTTACTTTCATCAACACTTCGCTGTTGCTATACACCTTCTATATCACCAATTTTGATAATTGAAATCTTCAATTGTTCTTGTTATGTTCGACGAAGAAACCAACTTTAATGAAAAGCCTCTCAACCTCAGAAAGGTTTACTACAGGATACTAAATTATTGGTACTATTTACCGTTATTTTTGATTCTTTCAATGGCATTGGCTATTTTCTTATACAAGTCAACACCAGCTCAATATAAAATAAGTGCACAATTGCTCATTAAAGAGTCCCAGCAACAACTAACACCCATCGGAGCAGAAGAAACAGCCTTGCCGGGTATTAACCTTGGAACGATAAGCAATCTTGAAAACCAATTAATCATTCTAAGCTCGTCGAAACAAATAGAAAAAAGCCTGAGAGATTTAGAATTCACCATCAGCTACTATGAAGCAGGTACATTCAAGGAATCGGAAATTTATAATGATAGTCCGTTTTATGTAAAATTGGATACCGGTGGAATGGCGTTGCCCGAAGTAAAATATAGTCTAAAATTTGAATCAAACGATCAATTTCAACTTTACAGAAAGGGTGAGAAAAAGTCTTTAGGTCGCTATAAATTGTTTGACCAATTAGAATCAAACGGCTTAAAATTTTCTATAATTCCCAAAAGCAACATAGAGCCGGGAAGCCTTGAAAACAGAACATTTTCCTTTCAGATAACCCCTTTGCAGGAGTTGATTCAGAATTATCAGGAAGCAATTATCATTTCTGACGTTAAGCCTGGAGCCTCTGTTTTTGAAATCTCCGTTCATGAAAATAATATTCAAAAAGGGAAAGATTTCATCAACGAACTGGCTCAAAATTCTGTTTCATACACCCTTGAGAAAAAAAACCAAATAGCGAACAACATCATCCATTTTATCGAAGGACAACTAATCAATGTTGGAGATTCGTTAAACAGAACCAAGAACATGCTGGAGAACTTCAGATCCAGAAACGAAATGGTGGACATCTCCATGCAGGGACAAATGATTATAACCAGGACAGAAACGCTGGAACTGGAAAGAAACATAATTGAACGCCAATTGGATTACTACCAATACCTGGTATCTTTCCTTGAAAACAATGAAAACATTCTAAACCTGCTCTCTCCATCTGCCAAAGGCATCGAAAACCTGACCATGGAGCAAATGATTGCTGACCTGTCTGCTTTGAATGCCGAAAAACAAAGTCTGCAATTTAATTCCAAGGAGAGCAACCCGGCGATTGCCCGGATAAACAGGCAAATTGAAGCACAGAAACAGAATATTCTTCAGCAGGCACGAAGCAATGTCGCTGCTACGCAAAAAGATATGGCGGAGATCAACCAAAGGCTCATGGCATTGAGCAACGAAATAAGAAGACTCCCCAAAAAAGAACAGGTATCGCTGGACATTGAGCAAAAATTCCAGACAACCGATCAACTACACTCATATCTGATGGAGAGAAGATCGGAAGCTCAACTGGCAAAGGCTTCAAACATCCCTGATAATGAGATTATTGAAAGAGCAGACGTCATCAAACAAACAAAGCCAAATCTGCTATTTCTGATCATTATGATTTTGCTTTTGGGCCTTATTATTCCTCTCATGGTGATTTTCTTTATTGCTATTTCCAACAACAAAATCCAGGACAAAGAAGATTTGGAAAGTATTAGCAAATTGCCCTTCATTGGAGTTACCCCAAGAGTTTCCTCCAGTGAAGTTATCAACAAAAACAACTCAAACACCTTGTTTTCGGAATCAATTAAAAATATCCGGACGGCAATAGAATTTTTTCCTTTGCAGCAAGAGTCCAAATGTATCTTGGTTACTTCAGGAATTGCAGAAGAAGGAAAGAGTTTAACAGCATCTAACCTGGCTATATCTTACACACAGTTGGGAAAAAGAACTCTCATTATTGACTTTGATATGCGAAAACCGGCTATTGGGAAACTATTCAACGTCAACGGCAATAAATACGGAGTAAGTACTTATCTGGCACAGCAAGATGCGAAGGATATACACAAATTAATTCAGTCCAGTGAAGAATATCAGCTGGATGTAATTCCCTCCGGCAAAATACCGCCAAATCCGGCTGAACTGATAAGCAGCCATCAGACAGAGCTTTTGATAGGTGAAATGAGAAAATTATACGATGTAATTATAATTGATTCGCCGCCAATTGGGTTGGTATCTGATGCTTTGCTATTGAGCAAAATTACTGATATTAATATACTGGTAACCCGGCACAACACAACGCCAATTCCAATGCTCAAATCATTACTTAAGGATTATAAAATAAAAAACATTAAAAATTTATGCCTGCTTTTGAATGATTACCCCGCAAAAAAACATGCCTATAATAATTATACCTATCACAGCAAATATTATAACAAGGAGTAGTTTAAAAAAACCTAACGGCGAAAGTTTTCGAACACATTTTGTTGTCACCCCATTCGCAAGTTTTTATATTTCTACTTAACGAAGATAGGAACCAACAGACTTAAGGCCTGAAAACAATAGCCACGGGCAAATAGTTAACGCACCATCCCAACTATTTGCCCGCGATGCCGTGAAATGGGCAGGACGAAAGACATACAAATGGATTTTAACCTCAGAACGAATTCCCCTGTCGAATGGCTACCAGGCTTTCGGCCTGTGTTTTTAACCATTTTTTCCTCGGCATTTAAGCTTTTTTTTCCGGACTCAAAAGCAATAGAATTAAAAAATATTTTTCCTGAAAATTACCAGTAAAACTCAGCCATTTATTCCTACAAAAAAACATCAATTTTCCACCTTTTTTACTCCACATTTTACTACTGTTTAACTTAAAAAAATGCACTTTCATCACAATTTTCTCATAATTTTTTCAGGAAAAATGACATTCTGAATATTGTGTTTTAAATTGTATAACAAATTCTTACAGAACCTTCAAGCATTAATTACATGTACTTTCTAAGTCAACGGTGAAATTATTTCTGAATCAGTTTAATTTATATCGGCCATGAAGTTTCTATTATTAAAATCATTCAAATCCAGGCTCTTGTCTCCCTGGTGGATTCTTGTCATTGATTTGGCAATAGTGGGCAACACCTTTATTCTTGCCTACCTGACTTTGCCCGACACCAGTTTTTCTCTGGAAATCAAGGGGATTCTCACAAAGAGCATTTGGGTAATTCTTTTTTACTTAATTGCCTATTTAATTTCCAACTCATACAAAGGCATTATCCGCCACAGTGGATACTATGAGTTTAGAAAAATTTTTGAATCCTGCTTTGGGGGTGTTTTAATGCTGTTTGCAGTCAACGAATTATTCTTTCAGAACGAACTTAGTAGTTTTAGAATATCCCGACATATCATAATTCTCCACTTCCTGTTGACGGTAATTTTTACATTAACCTTTCGAATCCTGGTAAAAGAAATCTTTTCGTTAATCACTAAAAAACACGCCACCGTCGATGCTTTTATTTATGGCGCAGGAGAAATGGGTCAGATTTCCATGGAAGCTATAAACAATGACAAAGAAACCCGTTATAATGTTGTTGGATTTATAGATGACGATCCGGGCAAATGGAATATCAGACTCCAAAACCGTCCGGTGATGAGCTGGAAAAAAGCCCTTTCAGTCGCCGAAAAAAAAGACGTTAAAGTTATCATACTGGCCATTAACGATATAAGCGTTAAACGCAAACAGGAAATCTCAACAAGTTGCCTCAACAGAGGCTGGAAACTCAAAGTAATGCCAACTGTCAGAAACTGGATTGATGGCTTATCCAATCAGAACCAGATAAGAGACATTAAAATTGAAGATATTCTTGGACGTGAAGAAATAAAACTCAATCAGCAACGAATCATGGAGGGATTGGAAGGCAAAGTCATTCTTGTTACAGGTGCGGCTGGTTCTATCGGTTCCGAAATAGTTAGACAATTACTCAGGTTTCCTGTAAAAAAAGTCATCATGCTCGATATTGCTGAATCATCTATTTATGACTTGCAGCAAGAGTTAATTCTTAACCATGTTGACAAACCTTTCGAAGTTATCCTGGCCGATGTAACCAATTTTCATCGTATGAAGGAAGTATTTGATTCGTTTCGGCCACAAATCATTTTTAACGCTGCTGCCTACAAACATGTTCCCTTAATGGAAGCCTTTCCTTACGAAGCCATCAGGGTTAATATTGGAGGCACCAAAATTTTAGCCGACCTGGCCATCCAATTCGAGGTGGAAAAATTTGTAATGGTCTCGACCGATAAAGCCGTCAACCCGACAAATGTAATGGGAACCTCAAAAAGAATATGTGAGATATATATTCAGGCACTGTCTCAACTTAAAAGTTTAAAACCCGCTTTTATCACAACACGGTTTGGGAATGTACTGGGCTCCAACGGATCTGTAGTGCCATTATTTAAAAAGCAAATAATAAAAGGAGGCCCGTTGACGGTAACGCATAAAGACATAACCCGCTTCTTCATGACCATTCCCGAGGCATGCCAGCTGGTCCTGGAAGCCGGTTTCATGGGTAAAGGTGGCGAAATACTTGTTTTTGACATGGGAGAACCCGTAAAAATCTACGACCTTGCCAAGGCTATGATTCGACTTTCAGGGCTTAAAATTGATGAAGACATAAAAATTATCTTCACTGGCTTAAGGCCAGGAGAAAAATTATACGAAGAACTATTGGCCTGTCGGGAAAATACTCTTCCCACTCACCATGAAAAAATCATGATTGGGAAAGTGATTCGATATGAATACGATTCCGTTAACCAGAAAGTTGAAGAAATGCTTAAAGCCCTGAAGAACGAAAACGATAAACTCCTGGTTGCAAGAATGAAGGAACTTGTACCTGAGTATAAATCAGAAAACAGTCTTTATTGTGAGTTAGATCGGGAATTGGTGGAAACAAATTTTGAATAATAAAAAAAGAGATTAACCATTCGTGGTTAACCTCTTTTGTTTCAGATAGTGAAAAATCATTTCCCCTAAATCTAATTATGTAAGGAAAAAAGCAACACTATTCATTAAACCTCTGGCAACATTCCGTCTGACTAAGCAAAAATCTATTCAACTTTATATTCACAAGCCCTTCCGTCAAAAGGAATCTCAGTATCCAAAGGCAGATGAATAAGTATGCCATTCAAGAAATTATCGAAAGCAATCCCCCGAACATTGCTTAATGACATACCCCCGCAACTTCCATCAATTTCTACATAATTGTCTTTAAGTGTCACATTTCTCATGTCAGTTAATCCTATAGAACCTGATGTTATAGAATTATCAATAATCTTGTGGTCTGTTCCCTCATACATATAGAATCCACATCCATTTAAGACATTCCCGCTTATTAAGGTTGTATCCGGATTTGTCTTTGAATACTTATTAGGATACATAGCAATACCAACACCTTTTGAAGGTATATTAAAAGTAATTTCATTGTTCCTAATAATTGGAGCAGTATTATTCCAATAGATTACTGACCTCCAATGGTCAAACCCCTCTCCATCTTCCATTATATTGTCTTCTATAACAAGATCCCAGGCGTCAAAATTAATAATATGCCCTCCTTTGTTATGATGAAAATAATTATTCCTGATGGTAATATTTTCACTATGATATATTTCACTCTCAATATCAATTCCAAACTGAGGTGCAGTCCCATGTGTATGGTGAATCTCATTATCTTCAACTAAAACATCTATGCCACCCACAATAGAAATACCCTGCCTGCGGTTGTCAAATATATCATTTTCCCTGATAACAATACTCTTCACCGAAGAGCCTTCTCCTGCGTATCCCTGTAGCAAAATACCATCTCCAGTTGCTTCGCTTAGTCTCATATTTTCAACCGTGACGTTTTCACTCTCATGAGTAATTGCAATACAATGACCGCCGCCATGAGTATGCCCCTCTGTATAAGTATGGTCATACCTATCACCCAGTATAGTTCCACCTGATATCACAACATTTCTCTGTTCAGAAACAGCAACGGTGTAGTAATTTCCTTTATTATTAGGCACCATTTCAATCAATGCATCTTTATCCATGAAAAAAGCCATATTACTTTTCAACTTAATTCCTCGATGAAATGCTCCATTTTCATCTTTTCCCACAATAAAATGACCTGCAGGTAATCGAATAATCCCATAACCCTCGCCAACAGCCCAATCGATGGCAGCTTGAAGATTATCGGTTGTTTTTACAGGTTGGGTACCGTCACTTGGAATATCCCAATATTGCAAATCAATGGTATATTCTTCTTCCGGAATTTCATCATAAGGTAGGACAACCTTTGAAATGCTGTCTTCATCGGTATTAACTGGTACTTCTGAACTATCCTCATTTTCCGGCATTTCCTGATTCGCCGGATAGTCTGAACTGGGAATTAAATTCTCCCCATCACACGCCACAAGCGTAAAAATCGCAATTACAATTAAATAAATCAAACCCTTCATAATTCTTTACCTCATATTAATTAATAATAAAAAAACTTCTCTTCCAGATCTTCTCTTCACTGCGCTTTTTCACTTCAGCGAATCACCCTTCGACATATAATCATCATCAGATTCTATCTGTTTTATTATTCCTTTAGACGTAAAAAATTCAAAAATGTTATTCATTTAAATTACTTTTTATTACACGAACCGGCATTTATTGAAGACAAACAATGTAAAACCTTTGACAAACGGTGAATCATTCTTATTTACTGGCCAAGAAAATAACGCAAAAAAAACCCATTCGAAAAAAATTCAAATGGGCATAAAAAACTCAAAACTTTTTTTTTTAGTTTTGCTGCATTTTATACTTTAAGTCAGAATAGCTTTATTTTTCAGATGAAAAATTTTCAGCAGTACACGCTTAATAAACTCCAGATCCTCATCACTTAAATTACTGCCGGAGGGAAGGCACAGTCCCTGTTCAAAAAAACGCTCTGAAACCCCGGTACCAAAGAAAGGAAATCGCTGAAAAACAGGTTGCAGATGCATTGGTTTCCATAACGGTCGTGATTCAATATTCTCTTTCAATAGAGCAAGCCGCAAAGTTTCACAGGTAATTCCGTTACTATCTTCGGGATCAACCAAAATAGCAGTCAACCAAAAATTGGAGAAATACTCATCTCCCGGCTCTGTCTGAAATGAAACCCCGGGAACATCCTGAAGTACTTCCCGGTACCAGGCATTGATCCTGCGCCTCTTTTTAACGCGCTCATCAAGAACCTCCATTTGGCCCCGACCTATACCCGCCAAAACATTACTCATCCTGTAGTTATACCCTAACTGGCTGTGCTGATAATGAGGCGCCTCATCTCGGGCCTGGGTAGCCAGAAAACGGGATTTACGAATCAACTCCGGAGCATCAGACACCAGGGCACCTCCGCCTGATGTAGTAATTATTTTATTCCCATTAAATGAAAGGACACCAAAGTCCCCAAAACTTCCTATTTTTTTGTTTTTATAGGAAGCCCCCAACGCCTCAGCAGCATCCTCGATAATGGGAATGGAATAATGTTTAGCTATGGCACAAATTTCTTCCATCCGGGCAGGCATACCATACAAATGAACGGGGATGATTGCTTTCGGCTTCATTCCTTTCGCAAGCCGGCTTTCAATTGCTTTCTCCAGGGCTTTTGGGCACATATTCCAGGTATCTTCCTCCGAATCCACAAAAACAGGTGTAGCTCCGAGGTAACATATTGGATTGACCGAAGCTGAAAAGGTAAAACTTTGCACCAAAACCTCGTCTCCAGACTTCACCCCCAGTAAAATCAAGGCCAAATGTAAAGCTGCAGTTCCGGCACTTAAGGCCGAAGCACCTCCTACATTCAGGTATTTAGCAATACTTTTCTCAAATTCGTCAACATTAGGGCCCAATGGAGCCACCCAATTGGACTCAAAAGCCTCCTGGACATATCGCATTTCATTGCCTCCCATGTGGGGAGACGATAACCAGATTTTAGTATGCATAGATTTTTTATTTTAAGAAAATCTCCAATTCACCAGTAATATTCAGATTCATCTGAAGGACCTCTGTATTGAGGGAAAAAACCAGGAACCTGATTAACCACACCACAATCATCCTGGCATTCTGATACTCTAATCCTTACCAATAAATCGTACAACTCCTGATTAAATATTTTCTTCCCGATGAAAAAAGGAAATATCCCGGTTGGCGCAAAGGCCTTCTTGTATTCAAACAGACTATCAGACAAGTTATAGCCACCACCCAGTATATAAGCCAATTTACTTTGTTCTATCCCCCAACATATAATATTGTGCTTCACAAAATCATTGGGCCGATAGCCAAATGAATCCCCATCAGTAGCTGAAAGAAATGAATACAAGTTATAATCAGAAATGAGTACCAAATCTGCAGAAAGAATTTTTCCTTCCAGACAGGCATAAACATAAACAAAATGCCCAGCTAACTTTTTATGAATGCGATCAAAAAACTGACGATCAAAATAATACTTTCTCTTCGCCTGCCTGCGATCCATGGTCCCATAATAAATTTCCATAAATTCAACCACTCTGTCTCCTGCAAAATCAAGTTGCAACTGCAGTCCGGAATTGTTCGCCTTACGCACATTGTTTCTGACTTTCTGTTTATAGTCCAACCAGATTTGCTGTTTCCCCCTGGTAAGATCACAAACAACATTGTCGTTATTGTGAACAACTTCACCGAAATAGTGCTTCCACCCTTTTCCAAACAAATCAAACCGAACAAACTCACTAACAATCTCCTGAGAGACAGCCCACTGACTGAAGGCTGCATTAAATTCAAGAACCAACTCTTTAAAATCCCCTATTCCAATGAAAAAGTAACCACCATAACCGTAGGGAGAAATAATATCATAACAGGCTTTTGGCACTTCTGCACAATTACAATCAAAGGAAATCTCCCTCAAGCAAAACGGATAGATCAGCACACCTGCATCAGATTTCGAAACAGCGCACCTTGCCCTGGAATTATCACTATATAACCTCAAATAATCAGGATGCGCAAATATCTCTTTCCCATCCCAGTCTTCCCAAATAGCCAACCACTCAAGATAATCCGCTTCTATTTCGGCAGATAGAACCTTCATTTGCAAAATATCTGTTTCGATTGTTGCTTGCTTTAAAACCGGACTATAATTCATACAACCATTTTGCTGCTGATAAAACAAATCATACGTTCGTAAAATCCGGGTTAGGAAATATCAAACAGAGCCAAATGGCCAAAATTTATTGTGCGCCGGCTCATAATAACGGATAATACGACCGGGATTGCCTACAACAATGGCAAAATCAGGAACATCCCGGATAATAACCGCCCCGGCTCCAATGGTTGCACCGTGTCCAATGGTAATTCCAGGCAGGATAACTGCTCCGGCACCAATCTGAGTACCTTCTGCTACCTTAACATTCCCACACAAAGTAGCATGGGGGGATATATGTACAAAATCTCCAACCTCACATTCGTGATCTACCGAAGCACCTGAATTAATAATGACATGCCTTCCGATGAGACTGTCAACCTGAATAATTGAGTTATGAAAAACCACTGTGCCTTCGCCAATTTTCACAGATGGGGAGACACAAGCTGAAGGATGCTGAATACGTCCAAACTCTTTCTTAACTTTCTCCACAATTTTTTTCCGGATTTTATTGTCTCCGATTGATACAATCATCGGATTAGTATGATTCTCCGGGTTATAAGTTCCAAAAAAAGGAATTTCTCCAAAACAATCTAAATTCGGGTTGTCATCAAAAATTCCGACAACGCAACCTTCATTCGCCTTAATGCATTCGGCGATAACCTTGGCATGTCCGCTGCCACCGTACAATATAAATTTGTTATCTTCTGTTGCCATACCACATTTCCATTGTTGCAGAATTTACAGGGCTCTCATCCCTCCCTGCCAACACATTACCCCCTGTTTTTAAAAGGATTTTAATATCCAGCAAAAAACTCAGATTGTCAACATAATAGATATCCAGTTTGAACTTTTCATCCCAGGTAATTGCATCCCTACCATTAACCTGCGCCCAACCGGTAATCCCGGGCTTAACATCATGCCGCCTCGCCTGTTCTTTGTTGTATAAGGGCAAATAGGCCATAATCAAAGGACGTGGACCAACCAGACTCAAATCGCCTTTTAATACATTTATTAACTGGGGCAATTCATCCAAAGACATTTTCCGTATTATTTTCCCAACGCCAGTCAAACGCAGTTCATCAGGCAGCAACTCTCCATTTTCATCCTTATCATCTGTCATTGTCTTGAACTTATAGATGGTAAATGGCTTCCCCTTAAATCCGGGGCGAACCTGAAGAAATACCGGGTTTATCCGACAGGTGATTAGAATAAACAAGTAAACGAAGAGAAATACCGGAGAAAAAAGAATCAAAAAAAACAGTGCACAAAAGAAATCAATGCAGGGTTTTATAAAACGTACGTACATCCTTCAAAAAATAAATTAATAATCTCAGAAACAGTAAAGGGAAGGCGAATTTACAATTGAATCATTTTTGAATTAACTACTTTACTCATCCACAATAAATCTTCGCGGGAATAGCGAAAATCTATTGGCAAGGAGAGCATCCTTCTTGAGAAATCTTTAACCCGCATACTAATATTATCATCCCGCACCTCCCAGAGAATGCCGGGATAAATATTCTCTTTGATTAATTCTTCTCGAACCCAATCGCGACAGGTTGTGTCATCAAAGAAAAGAATCAGGGAGAAATCGGACAATTGCCCATCAGGTTGTAGCACTTTGCACCGATTAGGAGTCAGGTGTTGTAAAAGGAATTGTACATTCTCAATTTTCCTTTGGTTCAAATATGAAGGAATACTTTTAAGTATTTTGCGGGAGATGGCTGAAATAGCAGATATTTCACCTTTTCCAGTTTCACTTTCAGTACTGTTAAAAATTTCTAGAAATTCCTCTTTTAAAAAAGGGTCCCCGGACTCAAGGTAATTACTTTTCAGCTCCATCCCACGGAATCGTTGATTAGATAATTTTGCATGTGGGGCGGAAATTTCAGGTTCTGAAATCCTCGATAAATAGTTTTTAGGAGACCAGAGAATTCCTCCATCCGGAATTGGAATACTTTTCCTTAATGAAGCAAAACACCAGTCGGCATTACTGCGCTTCGCCCATTCCGAATCCAAAGCGTGCGAATGATCTTCAATTACAACAACATTCAAATTGGTATTATCTCTAAATGTTCTCCAGCCAAAATAATTCATCCGTAATAATACATCTCCTGGGTAAAAATGTATCTTTTTAATCACTTCTAAGTCATCGGCAAGAGGGAAATCAGGATACAGGACTACCTGAATTCCCGTTTCCTTTATTGAATCAATTACATCGTAACAGAAATATTCGGGAATAAATAACCTGAACCACTCTTTCTTGTCAATGTGGTATTGTAATAGCGCATTTATAGCATATCTCCCGCATCCGTAGTAATATGCCTTTTCAGGTAATGATAAACCATCATCGGGCGAGAATTTAGCAGCATGGAATACTGAGCCAATCTCTTTTTTCTTTACGCCATTCATTAACTACTACTTAGACAAAGAAATGGTAAAAACAAGCAACAAATAATTCAACAAGGAGAATACGTTCAAATGAAGCAATAAAATCAACACATGGCTTATACTTAATTAGGTACAGATACATTTTCCACGAAAACAAAAATAACAAGTTAACCTAACGGCACAAGATGCCAAATAGTCTACACAAAAGTCTCCTGGGGTATAGTCAAATACCTCCGATAAATATCACTCATCGCGCTCATACTCTTGCGTAGTTCAAATCTCGAAGATGTTCTTATAGCCTCAGCCGATAGACGCTCATAAGCGACCGAATCATTTCTTGTTTTCATAATAAATTGCACAAATTGGTTATAATTGTTTTGCTCAAACAGAAACCCATTAATACCATGTTCAATAATCTCTTTGTGCCCACGGTCAACAGTTGCAACTACCGGCAACCCACACATCATTTCCTCCACCAAATTTAATCCAAGCCCCTCCTGTTTGCTTGAAGAAATCCCGAGATCAGCCATTTTGTATATTTCGTCAATATCCTTTCTAAAACCAATAAATTCAATTATGTGGTTAAGCTCACGCTCGTCAACCATGTCTTCCAATTGTCTCTGCATCAAACCCTTACCTGCAAAAAATATTTTAATACCTTCGAATTCAGACCTGTTTTCCTGAACCGCTTCAATAATAAATTTATGGTTTTTTCTTGGAATGAACTCAGCTGCATAAACCAATAAAAAGATTGATTTATCAACTCCTTTCTTTCTTCGAAGCTCAAATTTGTCCTCCGCAGAAACCTTAAAAAAATCATCGCCTTTAACACCGATCCCGGGCAATAGGGAATAATTACACCTGGAACTCCCTTTACTTTTTATTCTTTCAAAATCTTCAGAATTAATAGACACAATATTATCTGTAAATCCGGACAATAGTATCTCTATTGGATAATAAAACAACCAATTAACAATAGAAGCACCTTTAAAAAAATGAAAGCCGTGAGCAACATAAATTAATTTTGTACCTCTTGCCCTGGCTTGAATAGCAGCAAGTCGGGTCAACACACTTGCCATAGGGGTATGACAAGTAATCAACTCAAATCCTTCATTGTCAAGAACTTTCTTCAACTGAGAAAATGCTTTAAAGTGTCCAAAAGAGTATGGAGATCTAACAAAATCCACATGCCATTGCTGATTAACATAAGGCAGGGATTCATCTCCCGAACAGGCAACATGTGTCTCATATCCATGCTCCTGAAACCATTCCAGATAGGGCAAATGAAAAGCTTTAATATGCGATGCGACTGATGCAACAAAAAGAACTTTTTTTTCCATAACCGTAAAACGTTAAAACTGAAAAGTAATGGGTTTAAATTTGCCAAAATAGCGCACTCAATCTGCTCTTTAAAAACATTAAACCACTGTATTAAAAAAAGATACAACTACATATACATATAAAACAACAAAAAACGGTTAATCGCATAAAAGCCAAGCAAAGTGATAGCAGCTGCAACTATACGATACTCTTTAAATCGCACTGAGGACCCCACAAACAACAATACCGGTACTGCAATCCAACTGTAAACACCTATTCTATCGGAGAAGGGGATGTAAAAACTTAAGAAGAACAAACCTGATGTCAAAACAAAATATTTTAACAATCCCAAATAGACCTGGCTTCCATTTCGCCGCAAAACAAGGAAAACCACCAAAAAAAAGGTATTATAAAGAAAAAAATCCCATCGAAAACCAACACGGTACCTGGTTTCGGTTAAAGAAATATATCCGGCAAGCTTATCCAGACCCAAATCCTGCCAAAATGGGATAGAATGGATACCATACCCCCCCAGAGATATTCCAACAGCAACAAAATAATATACCAGATAAGCCCAAAGGGGTATTCTTTTTAACATTGCGACAGACGCCAGTAATACCGGCATTAGAATAGAATGATGAAATAGAAAGGCAATAGTCGAGAAGAGAATAAATTTACCCCAGTGTTTATCAAAAAGATATGAAAACCCAATTAAAAAAAAACCGATGCTTATCCCATTCCTGATAATATTGAACTGGATAGAAGAAAATGAAAACATGGAAGCAATCGTTAAAAATAATATGAGACTGCTGCCATACTTGTCATTCCGAGTCACCTTTCTAACAAAAAAATACAAAGAAAAGTTGATAATAATGGAAACAGTAAACAAAAATATAGCATAGCTTTGAAATCTGGAAGAAAGAAACACTAAAACTTTAAATAATGGCTCCAGATAAAATAACTCAAAGACAGCAGTAAATCCAACCAATCTCTGGCTGGGGTAAAAAAAGAAGTGATAATAATTATAGGTGTCAGTTCCAATATTTGAGGCACGGCTACCCCACAAGAGGATATTTACAAATACATAAATCAAAAGCAAAAGGCTGTTTATTACAGCTCTTTTTTCCGTTTGGTGATAAAAAAACACAATTGTACCACCTATAAGGATAAATATCAACAAAATATCTTCATGAAAGAATATATAATCCCAGGAAGAGAACCCCGAAAAATAACTTTTTAACCCCATCAAAACAACTAACTTTTCAGACTCAAATTTAATATTTCACGAAAATCATCTGCCTGATCATTAGACAAAGACAATGAACGCCTGTGGATCAAATGGTCTATCCTTCCCAAGGAATAAAACAATAAATACAAACTTACCTTCAAAATATTTCTCATTTGAAAAGTCACATATTCAGCATTCCCCAAAGCATCCCTATATTTATGCACAATCCTTGATTCAAACCTTTTTCCAATCCAGTATTTTTTTAAAGTGGGAATATTTCCTTCACGATAAAACAACAAACTATCATCCAGTGTGGAAAAAACACTTTTATTCACCGTCCTTACCCACAAGTCGAAATCCTGGGCTCTTCTGAGTAAAACATCATACTGATTTTGCTTAAACCAAGAAGATTTTCCCATTACAGTTGGATGAATGAAACACCCATTCTTCAACACATATTTCTGATTAAGTGAATTCGCCGGATTGCTTTTTCGCATTCCGATTACCCGGTTTTGACTATCAATGGAAATCGCATTACTGCCTACAACGTCAACATCAGGATTCTGTTGGAGAAATCTTAATTGGACTTGAATGCGGCTGGGAAACATAATATCGTCGGCATCCATACGTACATAATAGAGGCCATTGGTCAACGCCGAAAGTTCATTCAATCTTGAAGGTAAACCTTTATTTTCACCATCAGAAATTACAGAAACGCGGGGATCGGTTTCGAATGACCTGGCGATAGATAATGATTTATCTTCACTTCCGTCATCCATAAGAAATAGTTCCCAATTGTGGTATGTTTGGTTTAAAACAGAGCAAATAGCGAATTCCAAATACTTCTCAGAATTATAAAAAGGTATACCTATTGTAACCAAAGGATTATTCTGAACTACCATATTGGTTTTCCTATTTGAAAATTCTGATTGGCACCGAAAAACATTCTTTGTAGCAATGTCTGATCTTTTTCCTTGAAGGTAATCACCTCAATAGATCGTTAGATTTTTAGATATAAGATTCAAGAGAAATCCTTTAATATGAACATTAGGGCAAACTCACGAGGTTTTTTTAAGCGATTAAGTCTTAGGTGATTACAAAAACTTAGCGGACTATTGTCACCTGGCAGAATAAAAAAAAGAGATGTTTAAATCATTGGGGGCTAAGCTTCCCATATAACTCCGGATGCTCATACAAACTAGTCATAGTTTTGGCATTCGATAAAATATCAAACCCTTTATCCTTTAGAACTTTTAAACGGTTCGAATCGCTCATGATTTTCACAACACTCAATTCGCGCAAACTCTCAGCCCATTTACTCAATTCTTCATCAAGACCCAAAAATTGAATCATTCCCATCTTCAAATCCACCTCTTTAGATATAGTACTTGCAATTAAGGCAGGCAAGCCTACTGCTTGAGATTCAACTAGAACCACCGGAAATCCTTCATGCAGAGAAGGCATCAGCATCACATCTGCTCCAGCCATCAGGTAAGGAACATCGTCTCTAGAACCCAATAAGTAAACATACTCTTTCAATCCAAAAGATTCAATTTCCTGTGCTAAATTATCAAACAATTTTCCTTGCCCCACTAACATCATCCGAAAAGAAAAACCCTGTTCCTTCATATACTTAGCCAATTGAATTGAAAATGAAAAATTCTTGACTGGCTCCAATCTTCCAACCTGAATTATTTTCAAGAATTGTCGCCCAATATTAAACTCATTAAACCAATATTCATTCTTTGTATTCCCGATATTTGCCATTAACCCTGTGTCAACTGAGTTTGGCAACATGAAAACATTTTGCTGCCCGGGGAATAAAAAATTGGCAGCTGCCTTACCGCATCCAATAAAATGAGTTGAAGCATTTCTAATAACAATTCGACTAAACGTTTGGTATAAAAAATCAATGATTTTCCCTTTTGACTTGTTTTGTGTACTGTGCGAATGTGATATCCGAACTGGGACATTGGCCCATTTTGCAGCCAAAACATGAAATGCATTACTCAATAACATATGACAATGCAATATCTTATATTCAGGATGTGCCAGAAGAAATTCTTTTAACGCAAACATCCTTTTTATCGGGTTAGGTGCAATAATTCGATGCAACCTACCGCCCAAAGAAACTATTTCAGAATCAAACCCCCCAGCTTCCTTCGTAAATACAATAAAATCGAACTGAACAGCACTCTTGTTAACAGCACGGTACAAATTCATAATCATACTCTCAGCACCAGCCCGATCCATTTTGCTCACAACATGTAGAACCTTTTTCATTTTCAATACAATAAGTTATTGATAGACTTAAATTTCTCAATCATGTTAGAATTTGTTTTAACCTCAGGTTTCAAGGAATTTATCTTCTCAATTATTCCCTCTTCTATAATTTCTGTCAACAACTCTATCCCTGAATCATCCTTAATCCATTGATATGACCCCAAAATTTTATGATTATTGTTCTGAAGAACCAGACAAGGAGTATTCGTTATATAGCAGAAAATCATACCATGCAACCGGTCTGTTACGACTAACTCTGCAGAACGAAAAACATCCAAAAGCTTTTTTAATTCATATTCCTGTTCCTGAAGACCTATACTATCGTTATTGATATCCGTATCATGGAAAGATACTTTTTCAAACCGGGCCTTCACTTTTTCATTTAGGAACATAAACTGCTTTTCTGACAACTTCTTTTCTTTATCATTTCTCAAACAAAAAACAGCTCCATTTCTTTTTTTTTGCGATGACTCTTGACCCAAAGAGAATACAATATCAGGGGTCAAATAAATAGTTGCTTTTTTTAAATATTTCTTCATTAGCTGATAAGAGACGTTCTCCCTTGCAAAAATGTGAAGGTCTTTATGTGAATTATAGACTTCACATGCACATCTCAAGGCCATCTGTCCTTTTGAAGTTTCTGAAAAATGGAATGTTTGTGGGAAAGAAATTATCCTGTTGTCCGGGAAAAATTTAACAACCAACTGCCGGATATATTCAATCTGATCATATAAATCGCCCATATTTCCGCCACCAACAGTTGTGACAATATCGTCGGTTTTTATATTTCTACTTACAAACCACAGACCTTCCGGACTTTTGCTGATAGGGATTTCAATAACCCGGAAAACAGAGTTCTCCTGAATGAATTTTTTCTGGGCAAAAGTGATTGCAACATCTCCTAAATTTCCATAATCTGCTGCAAGAAAAAAGAAGGCATATTTTTGTTTTGGGTCTAACTCAATCCCTGCAAAATAACTCAGTTTTCTATACTTTTGAATTCGAACGACCATCCGAAATTTGAACCGATAACTAAAAAAACGAGATATAAACATCCTTTCTCTGGGAAATAGGAAACTACTTAATTCGTGAAGCTAAAAGCGCCAACAATCTGTAACACCGACCAACAATAATAAATTTGTAAATCAGGTCCTTAAGTCCTTCCGGCTTATAGTAAGACACAAAATGCATGGAAAAAGAATCATTCAACATCCTCTGTATATAAGTCAGTCTATCCTGATAACATAAATCATTTTTAAATGAATACATATTGTGAATGCAATAACGGATTCCCTGCACAATACAAAACCCCAATAGTTCTTTTTTATTCTGCACATTCCATCCATCAAGAAAAGACTTTACAACGAGACATTTTCGGAGCTTCAACTCAAATGAATTAAAATAAAACTGTTTAATCAGCGTAGCAACAGGTCGGTTGATATAATGATATAGGGGCTCACTGAGAAAATGCAATCTTTCAACATTTTCAAAAATCTGAACATTAAAAAGAATATCCTCTATCAGCGATGTTCCTTTTTCAAAATATATATCATTATTAACCAGAAAAGTCCTTTTATACATTTTATTCCAGGCGTATCCCAAGATTCCAATTAAATGAGTACTGAGAATATTGTTATCACCTTTCCTAAGAAGTTCCGTGTCTGGAATAATATTCTGGGAAGAAATTAATTTCCCATCAGCAGACTCATTATCCAAGATGTAACCAAAAACAAGGACGTCAGCTTTCTCATTTTCAAGTTCCTCCACACAAGTCTGAAGTAATGCAGGCTCAATCCAGTCGTCGCTATCCATAAAATAAACATACTTGCCTTGTGCACGTTCCAAACCATAATTGCGGGCATCCGACAATCCGCCATTCTCTTTTTGAAAGATAGTAATACGAGGGTCATTTATCTGCCGGGCTATATTAATACTACCATCAGGAGAGCCATCATCAATTACAATCAATTCAAAATCTGTAAACGCCTGATTTAAGACAGAGTTAATGCTCTTACCAATGTATTTTTCAACATTATAGACCGGAAGAATTATGGAAACAAGTGGTTTCAATGTAATCGATATTATCTATGCAGAAAAAACAATACCCTTACAATATTAGGGACAAGCAAGATTTATTAAAAATCATCTCTGGCACCCGAGAGAAAACTGAGATTGCTTCACTGCGTGGGCAATGACAGGCAAACTGAAGGTTTACCGGATTGAGGGTGAAACGAATCAATCTTTTTTCAGAAACAAAGTTTTCTCGGGCAGTAATGAAAAATTGTAAACTAATGTAAGCATCCTAAAAAGCCGAAGTTTAAATAAAAGAATTATAATCCTCATTTTCATTGTTACTCTGCCAGAAGATGTATAATGGTTAAACGAAAAATCAAAAATTTCTGACTCCCTTATTTCATTGATTTCCACACGCCCCATGCCTGTTTCAGAATTTTTAAGATTCTCGAGCATCATAAAAAGCGAATGCTCGATATAATTGGTAGAAATTCCCCGATAAAAGCCTTCTGATTTCAAGACCTCATGTTCCTTATGAAATGCCAACCGGGCTCGAAACTGCATTTCATATTGTGCCAGCAAACCTGGTTTAAATTTTGCTTGGGTCAAAGATATAGGATTGTTTACATAAAAATAAAGTGGCTCTTTAATTGAATAAAAAGACTTTGAGAAAACGAAACATTTTAAATTAAACAGACTGTCATCACCAATTCGTTGGTTTTCGTCAAATCTGATAAAATTTTTCTCTATAAATTCTCTTTTGACAAAATTACGCCAGGGATACCACAAGTCATTATTTAACATAGAAGTTTCCATAAAATCCAGAATTTCTGGCTCCCTAATAATTCGATTCTTAGGAAATGACGAATAACTGACAACTTTACGCTCACCATCAATACGGGTATAACCAAAATTCAATACATCAACATTATTCTCTGTGATAATTTTAAATAATATCTCACAAAAGTGTTTGTCGATATAATCATCACTATCCACAAAACCAATATAATGGCCAAAAGCCTTTTTTATTGCAACATTTCGTGCAGATGACACACCTTCGTTTCCTTTTTCAATAAGGAAAAACCGCTTATCCTTCTCCACAAATCTTCTACACAAATCACCGGAATTATCAGTAGATCCATCATCAACTATTATCACCTCAAAATCATCAAATGTCTGGTTTTCTATAGAACTTAAACATTTAACTATCGTTTTACTGACATTGTATACAGGAACAATCAGTGAAATTTTCGGTCTTTTCATGACAAAGCTTTATTTTTCATTTCTTTTAGTCCCCCGGTAATCATTTTTTTTTCCCGTTCTGTTGAAAGTCTCCAAAACAAGGCTACATAAACAAGAGTATAAACAACAGAAACTACTATTAACCTTGAAAAATCACCAGAAAAATCCTTAAAATAAAAAACCCAATAAATAACGGATACAATGACAAAAACCCCAAGAAACAAGGGAGCTACATTTTTATAATAGCGAAACATTTGCAAATGAATCTTTTTCTGATAGTACCAGGTCATTACGATCCGCTCAAGCAGCATAAAAATCACAGTTCCCATAATCATCCCCAATCCCTTATAATCCTTTACCAAGAACGCTCCGACGGTAAGCCCGGCCAAAGTCATGACCAATATTAAAATCCCCCTAAACTTAAGTTTATTTTTGGCTTCCAGAATATTGCTTGCAAACCCCTGACTCAAAATAAAAGTCAGACCAAACATCATGATAAGCACGTAATAATAAACCTCTGCAAAATCATTGCCGACCCACAAGTTCACAAAACTCCTGCCTACCAAAACAAATCCTCCGAAAACATACAAAATCACGAAAAGTATAACCCTTGAAACCCGAATAAACATATCTGTTAATTCGCGTGAAGAAGCATTAAACGTAACCATTTGTGTGGCCCGGGGTAAAAAAACAGAAGCAATTGCTGATGAGAAAGCACCATAATACCCCCCCAGGGTTATTGCCACGGCATAAATAGCCACTACACTAGTTGAAAAAGAAACACCCAAAACAAGCTGTCCTGCCTGCCAACGCAACTGGTTTACCAGAGAAAACACAAATATCCAAACGGAGAAACTTAAAATTGCTTTTAATAAGGAAAACCGGAATTCATGAAGATAAATTCTTACTTTCAATTTTTTAAAAGCAATAATTGCGGTGATCCAGATATACATTATATTCATTCCTGTATCCACCAAAATAATTCCCAATGCATCTCCCCCATATAGCAACAGTGCAAAAACCAATAAACTTCTCAATATATACCGAATGATATTTGCAAGTCGCGGAAAAACAAATTCTTCATATCCACTACAAATTCCCTGGAATGCACCACCCGGCAAAGATACCGCAAGATTAAAAATCAGAATAATAAACATCTTACGAGCCTTGCTCATCTGTGATGTCGACAGGGTATCACCATACAGATTTTCAAGGTTAAAAAAGACAATCAGCCCTCCAAAAACAATGATTACGCCAATTAAACTGTAGAGAATAAAACTATGGGCAAGGAAATCTTCCTCTCCTCTTATATCCCTATCGGCTCTATATTTTGCAACAAACCGAACAATGGTATTGGTCAACCCAAAATCCAAAACGGTCATGTAGCCAACCAAGGCCCCAATCATTGTGTAAAGACCGTATTCAGCTTTCCCCAAAGACTTTACAATAAACGGGGTTAAAACAAGGCCTACGATTGTAGTAACAAAAATTAAAACATAAGATAAAACTGCTCCCGTTTTCAGCTGATTCATTAAACCTGGGTCATCTTTTTGATAATTAATAAGTACTCAGTAGCAATAGATCGTTAGATTTTTAGATATAAAATTCAAGAGAAATCCTATGGTATTGATAATCTGACTATTAAGTTAAACGCCTGAGAATTTATAAGAAATTAAGACTTAGGTAATTACAAAAGCTTAACGAACTATTGCAGTAGTGTATTATACTCAAAAAATTAAAGCCCCTTATGAGACCCCAACAATTGATTCCTAAACTTCAGTAAATCTTTTGATCTATCACCTATTCGCCGCAAGGGATTTCCTAAAAATATCCCCCATTCGGGCAAAGATCGGCTAACCAAGGTCAGGGCGCCCACCGAGGAACCCTCACCAATATTTACACCGGGTAGAATTACCGATTGAGCGCCAACCACCACATAAGGCATAATCTCGACCAAACCTCTTTTCAACCCGATGTACTGTTCAGGGACAGTGGGGTTGGTAAGAAAATTTCCACTGTAATCATCCGTTCTGCTATAAACCTTAACTCCCTGAGACAAACCGCTAAAATCGTGAAATACGATCCCATCTCCAGCCGATAAAAGACAATACCCTCCAATGTGAACATAAGAACCAACATCCAAAAATCCTTCTTTTACGGCAACAATGGTGCAATAGGCATCAATAATTACATTATTCCCGATAGAAATATTCTCCAGGCCCATAATGGTACAATTTCTGGCAATTCTTACATTTTTGCCAATGGATTTAAAACCAATCTCTTTTAAATCCTGTTCACAATAATAACCTGTCTCGAAGGGATTTTTCATATAAGATAATCTAACCGGCCAAAAAAATTTCTCATTCTTTTATCTATGCAGATGAGAAAATTTCACTAAAACCAATATCTAAAATAATAATAATTCCATTCATTGATTCTACGGCTTCGCCTGGTCAGTCACATTTTCCCAGACTGACAAGCGAAAAAGTTCAATCAAAAACACTCAACAATACTCAAAAGGTCAATTTGGACTTCGGGATTCTAATGAGATTATTCCTTACACAAGATATTTTTCAACACCAATCTCATTAACAATCTCATAAAGAGCAGTTCCACAAACCAAAATTTACGAAACATAAGTTCCTCTGATATAAAATAAAAGTCAAACAATTTGTGACAAACAGGAAGATCTGATACATGAAACATCAAAAAAAAATGGTATCCATTTTTTTCAGGAAGAGAACCATTTACCTCAGAGATAATTCCCAGAGTCGGAACCCTAGAATAAGAACCATTAGAGAGATCAATCACCACCAACTTAGTGGACTAAGAAAAATATAGTAGTATTTGTTATGAACCCTGATAAAGGTATTTTAGCACCTAAAAACCGGAGCCTTTTGCCCGATTCATTGGTGAAAGCAAAGTGGTCACGAATTGAGTTTCCAGGCCCTGACAGCCCCAGGAAACCAACAAAATCATACAAGTATAAAATTTGGGGGAAATTGCAATTTTAGTCAATTAAAAGAAAACCAATGTCGCCCGGGGAAAAAATTCTAAAGATGTTCCAGGTCCGGGAAATTCAACGCTCCGGTATTTAACCTTAATTATTCATAAATAATTCTAGTACGATACTCAACTACCTGCTAAATTCAGGTGTCCTCAATAAAACTGACTTGAAAATAGTCCACTATTTCATCCGTAAAAATTTACTTATTATGGCCGGAGGTAACTCGCATGCAAAATCTTATACATGTTCTCTTGCGATAATCGTTGCCATGCTCGTTTCCTTCATCAATTTTCTCTGCGGTTGCCTGAATTCATTGGTATTTAAACATCTCGTAACGAAAACTCATGAATAATCCAGGTTAAGAAAACATCTTCTCCACTTTTTTCAGTCCTGACGGCAATGCGAAAACCACCACTTTATCGCCTGGCTGAATACGGGTATCTCCATTGGCAATAAAAACTTCCTTCCCGCGTGTTACACCTCCCACATTCATATCTTTGGGCAAATCTATATCTTTCAATGCTCCACGGGTAATTTTGGAATTAGGCTGTGCCGTAAGTTCGAGCACCTCAGCATCGGTTGCAGTCAGACACTTCACGTGCGACACACTTGCCTTCATCGTGTAACGGTAAATATAACTGGCAGCAATAAGTTTTTTATTGATTAGGGTTCCAATTCCAATATTCTCGGCCAAATCGATGTAATCCATATTTTCCACCTCGGCCACTGTTTTGCGAACCCCCATTTTTTTGGCCATTTGACAAGCCAGAATATTAACCTCCGAATTATCGGTAACCGCAACAAAAGCATCCGTTTTGTGGATACCTTCTTCTTTCAATAACTCAAGGCTTCGTCCATCACCGCTCACCACCTGGGTGTTTTCAAGAAAGTCAGCAAGACGCATCGTTTTCTCGCGGTTAAGTTCAATCAATTTAATTTTGTAATGATGTTCCAATTCTTTGGCAACTTTTTTTCCAATACGGCTTCCACCAAGAATCATCACATTATGAATTTCGAATTGCTGTTTTCCTGCATCGGCAAGAACCTGAGGAATTCCGGGGCGTGTTGTAATCACATAGGTAAGGTCACCATGCTTAAAGCGATTGTCTCCACGTGGAATAATGGTCTTTCCGTCGCGGTAAATGGCAACGGTATAATAATCGTTCACTTTATGCAAATCGGCAGCTTCCGAAAGAGTAAGATTTACAATAGGTGCATTATCCCGAATTTTAAGTGCCAGTAACAACAACCGGCCATCAGAGAACTCAAATAACTGGCGGGTACCCACCTGCTTAAGAGAAGCAATAATTTCCTGAGAACCAAGATGCTCTGGATAAACCATTTCATCTACGCCCAACTGCTTAAAATACTCTTTGTTTTCGGGTACGAGGTATTCATAATTATTGATGCGGGCAATAGTAGTTTTAGCACCCAGCTTTTTAGCCAGCATGGCAGACAAAATGCTCACTTCCTCGTAAGGTGGAACCGCAATAAAAAGATCGGCAGATTTCACCTTCGCTTCCACCAAATCGCTGATGGAAGTTACCGAGCCTTTAACCGGCATCACATCCAAAATTCGACTCAATCGTCTCAACTTGACTTCATCATCATCAAGCAGGATTACATCATGGTCGGCATTGGAAAAAAGCCTTGCCAAATGTGTACCAACCTCACCGGCACCGGCAATCAGAATCTTCATTTTATAATTTGTTTGTCTGTCCGTTAACTCTATTTAGGGCTATACCCCCTAGGTCACTCCTTTACTACTTTGAAAAGACATTTTCTTTCCAGAGAACAAATATATAAGATAAAAGATGGAATTTAGAATTAATCACACGGTTGATTGCGGAAATTGCTTTATTTCCTTTTCAATACGCCAAAAATCACCTGTCAGTTAAATAAGTAGGCTCCTTTTTCGGCAATAAGATGAACTTCCACCTTTGATTTATCTACCTCATCCTGCCAGTTTTTTATGCACCAGGGTGGACAAGTTTTGGCCACAACCAGCAGTTTGCTGTTGATTTGAGACAAGAACTCTGCCACATTGCCTTTCACGTTTCCTGAAAAAACAACACTTTCAAATTGAGGTTTGGTTTGAAACTCCAGCTTGTTCACATTAACATTTCCCAAAACCAGAAATTGTCTGTTTCCGACAGAACAAACCATTGCTTCGGCTTTTTCATTCCAACAATCTGAAAGAATCATTCGTTTTAAATTAAAAGAATTCCTTGCAAAAAAACCACTACAGGCAAAATCAATCTGTCGGTCAGTAGTTGTTGTATCAGCAATAATTATTCCCTGTCCCGATTCTATCATACCAAAAACATTTTGGCGTTTCACATCAAAAACCACAAAAGCAGTGGTCTGGGATTTTCGAAAATAGTCCAGATGAACAATAATCATAAAAATGAGCATCAGAAAAAGAGTTCCTTTAAGCAGGGAACGAAGCCGGGTATGGTACCAAATCATAAAAGCAATAATTCCAAGATATAAAACCCAAACCGACAATTCATTAATCCATAACCCCCTCGCATAGGAATAGGGTAAAGAATCAAGCCACTCCACCACCCCCAGCATAAAGCCCAACAAATCGTTCAGCACTCCTGCCAGCATAAGTGATAAAAACCGGAATTCCGAAAACACCACCAAAAGCTTGGCCAGCACAAGAATGGGAGCCACTAGCGGTAACACAAAAAAATTGGATAACAAAAACCAGGTGGGAAAAGCCCGGAAAGTAAACAGTGACAGGGGTAAAGTTCCTATCTGTGCCGACAACGAAACTGCTGCCAGATCTCCCAAACACCTCACAAAAAGATTTCTATCAGAATAAACCTTTACAAAAACAGGGTAGAAGGTTACAATCCCTGCCACAGCCAAATGAGATAACCAAAAGCCTATATGGTACAACGACATTGGATGAACCAAAAGAATGATAAAAGCAGAAACACCCAACAAATTGTAAACGTTGCTGGTTTTTTGAGAATACCCTCCAATCTGGATTACGGAAAGCATTACCACCGCTCTGAATACGGATGGTGCCCCACCGGTAAGCAACGCATAAAACACAAGCACCCCCACAACAATGACCACTCTCACTCTATTTCTTTTGGGTAAAAACAAATCGAGCAACCAGTTGACCAGAAGAAATATTATTCCCGTGTGAAGACCCGATACCGCAAGCACATGAATGGCTCCGGAATGAATAAACCAGTTTTTTATTTCATCATCGAGCATTCCACGCTCCCCAAGCGTCAGGGCTGACAATACCTGTAGCTCTTCACCGACAATCCCATTCTTCCGATATATTTCCATGGTTTTGCCACGCATCTCGTTCATGTAGCCTCTGATGCCCTGTAGCCTGCTTTTTTTCACAAGGCGAAATTGCTCTTTCTCAACAAACCCCCATCCTGAAATGCCCTGACGAAAGAGGTATTTTCCATAATCGAAAGTATCCGGATTTGAGGGTTTTTCATGACCGGAAATTGAGGTGCATAATTTCACCAGATTTCCGGGTCTGGCCAATGGCATCAGGAGTGAATCGGAGGGCTCCACAATTAACCGCCATTTCATTGTGCGAAAGTCAGAAACAATCGTATCCGCTTTTAACCTCCGGGGCTCTACAGTATAACTGTGAAACCCTGAATAGGTGGTATTGGCCTCTATAACACGGGCAGTACATTCTACCCGGAAACTATTTTTTATGCGAATGGGACGATAAAAAACAGCCAAATAAACCCCTGTTAAAAGAAGCAACAGGTAAAAGCACGCACCCGGCAGCCAACGACTTCTATACCGGATGAAAAAACGTGAAGTATAAAGAATGTAGAGAAAAAGAATTGAGACAACAGCCACCGGAATCCAGGAAAATGGTAAAAACTGCTCCCCTAAAAAACGAGCAAGCCAGATACCCAATCCAAGAAAAAATGCAAAGAACAAAAATGGGGTTCGTTTTACAAGTTCCTTTAGTGTCATAAAAAAAGGGTTTTGTGCATAACAAAAAGTGACAACTCCCTCAGGGAGGTGAGCCACTTATGGAATACAAAAACCCAATTATGCATTAGCCTCTGACGGACAAGCTAATAAATCATTACAAGAAAATCAACTATGAGCTTTTAATCTTTCCTGAAAAAATATTGTAAAGCGCCATAAACAGATATTTCACATCTGTAAGGAAGGGGCTTTTCATTTTTTCGGCCAGGTAAATTCTTTCGGCTTCAATATTCCCCTGTGCGTCTGGCATCAAAAGTGCAACATAAGGAGGAATACATCCTGGCTTAAAGCGGATACGTTGCTGTTGAATATCTTCGGGCAATTCATTGAAGCGCGTAGGACTCAAAGGCCTAACACCTACAATATTCAATTCACCTTTAAGGACATTCAGCAACTGAGGTAATTCGTCCAGCCAGTATTTGCGATAGAACCTTCCCCAGGATGCAACACGGAAATCGTTAGCCGGCTTTCCTGTCTCGTTGTAACCATTAAGTTTTGTAATGTAATCCTGTAAAAACTCAGAAAACGGGTGCATGGTCCTTAGTTTATACACCTTGATCATTTTGCCGTTTTTCCCTAACCTGTTCATTGGAAACAATGGTCCAAAACTGGGTTTCATATTTGGCACAGGATCACTGGTCTTCATAACAGCGAAATACAACAACCCCTCAATCTCCCTATATTCAATTATCTCAAAGCCACAACTAACCACACGTCCAAGCGTCTCTCCCATTGTAAGATACCGATACTTACCCTTGGTTAGAAAAAAATATACCTTCTGAAGATATTTTATCTTTGGCATAATGCGATGAAAAAGAAATATCAACGTCCAATAGGAAGAGAATAAAAATGACCATTTAAATTTTTCCTTTTTTCGGGCTTTAAGGTTTTTAACAGGCTCAACACAACCAATAAAAAAACCAGCATCAGGCATCGACTTATTGATATGAATCAGAAACTTATTTACATAACGAACATCGTTCAGTTTTCTAAGATTAATTATAGACCTGGTGTTCTCTTTGACAAATGTATTGACGCCCTCTCTGGTATTGGTGTTAATAAGACTAACGTTATGGCGTTCGGGAACCAGGTGATTCACAAAAAACTGATAAACCTCGACACTGGTTTTTTTCAGCAGGGTTTCTTTGTTTTTATCAATACTGGGTTTGACAAAAGGAGTACGGAGACTAAGCTGTTCCTTTGGAATACAGTCAATAGTCGCCCTTGAAAGAAGTTCAGTATTTTTTAATTTCATGGCCCTTGATAGATTTAAATGTCATTCACATTTTACAGTACTAAACGAATCTTAACCTCCCCTTTTTGTACAGAAGCAATTTACAATGCATCAAAATGTTTGTCCAGCAATGTTACACCAACAGAATAAAAAAAATGACGTAATTTAGGATAAAAATCTCCTCTAACAACAAGAATTAGGTCTTTAGAATCAATTCTACTTGGATTAGTCAAAACACCGTTCACGCCCGTTGGATTTGAGGAATGACCAGGAATCATTGACGGAATTATCACAGATTCCCCTTCACTTTTTTTCCTGTGGAACTGACATCCATGTGATCTTTAAAGATAATTTCTTCCGGAATTTTAAAAGCAGCCAGTCTGCCTGAACAAAAGGCCTTTACCTCCTCTACTGAGACTGCATTTTGCGACCTGGTCACCACCGTGGCCTTCAATGCCTCCCCCAGAACCGCATGCTCCACTCCCTGTACGGTGCAATCAATCACTCCGGGCATACTCACGATAACCTCTTCTACCTCTTTGGGACTCACCCTTTTGCCGCCCACCTTCACTATCTCCTTCTTCCTGGCTGTCAGATAGATAAAACCATCTTCGTCGATATTGCCCAAGTCGCCGGTATGTAACCAGCCATCCTTCAACGTGGCTCTTGTAGCTTCCATATCCTCATAATATCCCCTCATCACATTCTTCCCCGAAGCAATAATCTCACCGGTTTGTCCGGGCTTCACCGGAGAACCTTTATCATCCACCACTTTCAACTCGACACCGGGAATCCCTTTTCCGATGGAGCCGGCTTTCTCCGGCAAGAATTCGGGTGGCAAATACGACAAGCGTGCCGTTGCCTCTGTTTGCCCGTACATCACAAAAAACGCTATATCCGGGAAGAGTTCTGTAAACTCCAGAATAAATGCCTTGTGTAATTTTCCCCCTGCCTGGGTTACATATCTGAGATCGGGAAAATGACCGTTGCGAAAAGAGTCTGATTTCCTCAACAAAATCTGAAAATGGCTTGGAACGCCTGCAAAGCCAGTGCAACGATACTTCTGCAGGTCTTTCAAAACATTTCCCAGAAACATAAAATTATTGTTCAAAGCAAGGGTTCCTCCTACTTTCAAATGCGTATGCAGCAAAGACAAACCGTAACAATAAAAAAACGGCAACACCACCAGCATAGTGTCATCTTCGGTAAGATGAAGATAATCCAGGATGGAGGTGGTATTAGCAATCAAGTTTTCGTGAGTTAACATGACCCCTTTGGGCACCGAGGTAGAACCGGAAGTAAAAATAATCTGTGCCAGTGCATTTGTCTCCAATTCCGGCCCGGGCAAATAAGTTCCCTGCTCCAGGGAATTCAGAAGTTGTTCGGTTTTCTGTTCATCCAAATACGCAATCTCAGGTTTCAGTCGTGCTGCCACCGTAGAATGCAAAAACGCAATGGAGGCTTTAGTTTTTTCTGTAACAAACAGAAACCCGGCCGATTCAACAATCGGATTAACGGGAACACAAACACATCCTGCCTTCATAATGGCCAGATAAGCAACGACAAAAAAGACATTATTGGGAGACAGCAGCAAAACCGGAGTTCCCTGCTCATAATTCTCCCTCAACCAAAGCGAGAGGGCGTTAACCATGCTTGAAAGTTCCCTGTAGCTTTTTTTCTCCCGGGAGGAAACAAGCACCTCTTTTTCAAGGAAGTAGGTTTTATGGAAAAAATAATCGACAGCATTCATCGTTATAAAATTGGATTGTTAAGATCGGATGGAACTCACAACTCATGTAAAAACCCTTGTTATGTCCCGTAAATATAGAGTTCAGAGATTCACAGGACTTACCGCATCTGCCCATCCTCAGTCCAGAAAGTCATAATCGTGTAAAGGTGAACTTCTCAGGTAATCGGTTGTTTTCACTTTACGCTCAAAGTTGGCATAGTTGTTCAACACATCATCCTCAGTCATACTCAATGTCAAAGCTACCTCTTCAGCAGAATACCCGTTTTCCCATCCATACCACAGCAAATCCATTTTCTCAAAGGACATCTGGTAGAAAAATTCTTCCTGTGTCTGTTCGGCGGTATAAGTATCGGTGGTGGGTGTGCGGTCAATAATACTTTGCGGAACTTCAAGATATCGGGCCAATTGATACACCTGGGATTTATACAAACTTCCAATAGGCATCACATCGGCTCCCCCATCCCCGAATTTTACAAAGAAACCCTGTTTCACTTCATGTTTGTTGGGTGTTCCAATAACCGCATAATGATTTGCTTCGGCGTGATAATAGAGCATGGACATTCTGCTTCGTTGTTTAAAATTTGAAGCCGCCACAATTTGCAGATAGGCTGATGGACTCAGCCGTTTGGATACCTGATTGCCATTGGCAAAAATTACGGTTACATAAAATACGGGAGGCAACTTCTTTTCTAAAATTTCTTTTGGAATAACAATCTTCATCTTATCCGTTAAAGGGTTGTATTCCGGAACGATACTTTTCACAGCCTCATCGCGTCGCCGATAGCAGCCAAAACCATCCAGGGCTTTACTGATATTCTCTTCAACGGTTTTCACCCCATATTTACCGGCCAGTTCAAGAGCCAGGTTTTTACTATCGGGACTGGAATCATGCTCGGGCAACAAAACACCCAAAACTTTTCCCGCGCCAAATGCACGAGTTGCAATAGCCAGAGTTACCGAAGAATCAATTCCGCCACTGATGCCAACCACTCCTCCCTGCCGACGAAAACGTTGAAAAACATCGTTTTTGAGTTTATCACATATCTTATCTAGAAGAACTTCGGGCTTCTTTATCTTCAGTATTTGTTTGGAAAAAACTTTAGTTTGACCCATTTTATCAGGATTTTATGGTTTGCAAGTTGCGCACTTCGGCATTAACAATATCCTTGGCTTTCAGCGGTTTAAAATCATCGACAAATTGTTTCCACAACAAATGAGTAGAGAGCACAGCCACCAAAGCCATCTGGTCGGCTTCGGAATGATTATTTCCCTGCATCAGTCTGGCAGTCAACATTTGCACACTACGCTCATCGAAAACACTGGCTGCTCTACAAACATCAGCAGACAACAACTCCGAAACATAATCGTAAGTATTAGAAGATTGCAAAAAAGGAGCTGCAAGGGGCGCTCTGTAAGCCTGTTTGGCTCTTTCGACAACGTGCCGGGGCAGTCGGTTTCCAAATTGGTGTTTGAGCAGAACCTTCTCTTTCAATCCATTCAGTTTGTAGTTGTCGGGTAACGAATGGCAAAATTCCATTACTCTGTAATCCAGGAACGGGTAGCGTCCCTCCACACTATTGCCCATGGCCATCCGGTCGCCCTGGGACGACAACAGATAACCGGACATGAAAATGGTTGATTCCAGATATTGGGCTTTAGCCAGGTCTGTCTGATTGCTCAACAGTGGAGCCAACTCCTGCTCAAGTTTTTCAACCAAACGTAGCCCATCTTCAAGGCCGGGGCGCATCAGTTTCCGTATTTTAGAAGTATTGTTCCAGCGAAGAAGGTGAGAATAAAGAACTGAACTGGTATCCTGTAAGCGATATCCGAAAAACAACTTCAGGGCATTTGGAGACATCTTCTTCAGCTGGGGCAAATAAGGATAAAGACGCCCCAATAATAATGGCCTCAGAGACGACCCCGAATCCCGGGCCCAGAATCGACGAACCTGCATCTCTTTGAAAATATTGTATCCCCCCAACATTTCATCAGCACCTTCCCCGGTCATTACCACCTTAATATTATTTTCACGAACCAGACGGGAAAGAAGCATCATAGGTAATGGAGCGGTTCGCAACAAAGGCATTTCCGTATGCCAAACCGTCGCTGGAAAGTCCTTTGCAATATCATCAGAAGAACAAGAAGTTCTATGATGGCGGGTTTTCAACAAATCAATCATGCTATCCTGATAAGCACCCTCATCGTAATCTTTATCGGAAAAACCAATAGAAAAAGTTTGCAACAACTCTTTTGGTGCATTTGCCCGAATCAACAAAGCAATCACTGAGGAATCCAGTCCGCCACTCAAATAAGATCCAACAGGTACATCGGCACGCAAGCGTAGTTTTACAGCATCTGTCAGCAAAAATTCCAGTTGTTCTCCTGCTTCATCCATTGTTCCCTTAAAACGTTCCTCTGATCCCGGAAAAGCAGGAGACCAGTATTTTTTCAATTGGACATGGCCTTTTTCAAAAAACATAAAATGACCGGGAGGCAACTCGTGCACCCCTTCAAATGCTGTCCGTGGTGATAAAGTTGTCCAAAAAGTAAAAACCTGCTGCAAAGAATAGAAATCCAGGTGTCGTTGAACTCCGGGGAACTCGAATAGCGCCTTAATTTCGGAAGCAAAGACCAGATGTTGATCGTGGATGGTATAAAACAAGGGACGAATACCGACCCTGTCGCGTGCTAAAAAAAGGCTTTGTTTCTGGGTGTCCCAGATGGCAAAAGCAAACTGACCATTAAGTTTATTCAGGCAATCAGCTCCAAATTCACGGTAGGCCAAAAGCAATACCTCCGTATCACTATGGGTTCTAAAATGACATCCCAACTGCTCCAGCTGGATCCGGAGTTCCTGATAATTAAAAATCTCACCGTTAAAAGTAATCCAGTAACGTCCGGAATCATCACACAAAGGTTGTTGTCCGGAAACCAGGTCGATAATACTCAGGCGCACGCTCCCCAGGTTTATGTCGCGTGACAAAAAGACACCGGCTTCATCAGGCCCCCGGTGCCTTATCCGTGACAACATTCTGTTCAGAACAGAAGCCCCCCGGTCATTCCCCCCTGCATCTCCGGAAAAACCAACGATTCCACACATACACTACCGTTTTTTTTGTATCACATAATTTTCTATCGCATTAAGGTTTTGAAAATTTTCTTCCATTAGATCGGTATCCTCCGTTCTGACACCATATTTTTCTTCCAGAAAAGCAATCAGATTGAGCAATCCCATAGAATCAAAAATTCCTTCCTCAAAAAGCATCGTCTCCTCTTTGATCTGTTGGGCATCGGTAAAAGATGTTTCAGCAATGTAGTCCCTTATTTCTTCCTTCATAGACATAATAAAAGTGGATAATTGAGAATTAAAAAGCATTAATATTAAAAGCAAGTTAAAGGGAGTGGCCATCATTTTCCAGCCTTATTTGTCAGGAGAACCAAATATTTACATGAAATGGTTCTAAATAGTGACAACAGAACTTTTCAGCCCTGGCTATTTTTCGGCCAAAAAAAGCCGGAAAGCATCTTTTTCTTTTGTTTATATGTCATTCCTTTAGAATCAAACTTAAAGCGGCTCATGAGCATCAGACGTTTTTGCACATCAATTGAGATTACAACTTTAGCAGGATTGCCCATCACCACTGAATTGGGAGGTATCTTCCCCTTTACCACAGCTCCGGCAGCCACAATAGAGTTATCGCCAATTTCGGTGTTGGGCAACAACAGGACATTAAAGCCCAGGCACACATTATTGCCTACCTTAATAGAGCCAAATATATCAAGATTGGGGTATTCGGGTCGAAATACCCAGACGGCTCCATCATGAGTCAAAAATCGAACGTTGTTGGACACGGCCACATGATCTCCCAGGGCTATCAAATAGGGTTCTGTACCCCAATCGGCTTTAAACAGCCTGCAATTTTTCCCAATTTTAACCCCCACTTTTCTCAACATCCATATCCGCAATGAACTTGAAGGCAGAATTCTTGAAAGTCTGAGAATTAGTTTCACTAATAACTTCATTCTGATGTTGCTTTGGTTTGCATACATTTGAATTTGGAGAGATTGATGAGTCCTTTAAAAAAAGCATCTTAAATGTCAGACTCTTCACTAATTTAAGCCTTAGTTATGACAAAAGATATAACTTTTTATTCTACACTCATTGATGACTTCATCCTAACCCCCACCTTTTATTCCCCTGTGGTACTTTCCTGATCGCCTCTGTTTTCCAGCACATCCACCATCCTTTTACAAAAAAGAGGAGAAACCCGACGTGCAAATGCGTGTGACGGGTGTGAATCTTTAGGTCCAACCGAATTCTTTGGCAAAAGAAAATTTCCCCCCTCCGTTTCCAACAACCTAAAATCCCAGATAAAAATATTGTCTCCGGATTGATCCCATTCTTCAGCTACCCATTTTGAAAAGGATGTTGCAGCCTCTGCTGATTCAGGTGTTGTACTTTCTTTGGTAAGAGCCGATGGGGTCCACAACAAAAACTTTGTATCCGGATACTTCAACATCTCTGCTTTCAAAGCCTGATATTGAAGTTTATAATTCTCAAATCTTTTTATTTCCTCATCAACCGAAACCTCGCCGTCAAAAACAATCCGACTCACCGGAAAGCAATGTTTCAAAACAATCAGATCATATTCCGGTGTTAGCGTTTTAAGAGTTGGCTCCCCCATATAAAAATCCTGGTCTCCGTTCTTCACCCAGATATTATAATAATCGAACGGATAGTTTTTCCATCCATAAGGTTGCTTTTTTGGAAACTCCAAATCTTTTATTTCATAGGATGTTTGATTTTCCTTATTGTATCGGTTAAACCACTTCTCCACAGCACTTTTCATCCCAAGTTTTCCTTTCACCTTTGTAACAAAGTTATTGCCTCCCTGCCAAACGGTTTTCCCTGTGCTATGATGCAGAAATATCACGCTTTGTTTGTTTTGGTCTTTCATATCACCGGAATTAGAATTTTGACAATTAGAAAATACAATCATAACAAATAATATACTAAAAAGCAGTTTCAATCTTTTCTTCATGACTTTTCTTTTTTTCATACTTACAATGCCTGAAAAGTAAGGTTCTGAGGTATAATTGTCCAGTAATTTTTGACCAATCAGAGATAATGAAAGACAAAATAAAATTTAACGAATGCCGGAAATGCTATAAAACAAAATGCTCTATTTTTGTAAAAATCAGTGCTTTTTGACGAATAGCTCATTTTATAAGACAAGTATTTTTAACCATTTTTAACAAACTTCTTCCAAGGTCAATACCTTCACGCCTCTCAAAAATATATCACACACATTTCTCCTAATATTATAATTGACGAAATAACATTTTTCGTACTTCTCCGTAATAAACCCCAATTGAATTATCAAAAACTTAAAAAAGGCCATGAAGAACAACTTTTTGAACAGGACCATTGTGTCCATTGGGGTAATTGGGTTAATATGGAGTTGCGAACTGGAAAATATCACTCCGGTGACTGATCCGATGACAAAAGAAAGTATTGAACAAGAAACTCAAAAACAGGAAGAAGAACAAGAGGAAACACCACAGGATACTACAAGCACTTCTGACGATAGCTATATGGTACCCGCTTTTTCTGAAACCAAAGCTTTTCCATCCGCAGAAGGATACGGTCGCTTCACCAGAGGTGGACGTGAAGGTCGGGCAATATACGTGACTTCTCTGGATGACAGCAGTGCCCCCGGTACCTTACGCTACGCGTTAGAGGTAGCCACCGGACCACGAACCGTATTATTCAAAGTATCAGGAATTATCGAACTGGATACATGGGTAAAAATCAAAGACCCGTACATCACCATTGCGGGCCAGTCGGCTCCCGGCTCAGGCATAACCCTGAAAAACTCGGGCATTCAGATTGAAACTCACGATGTAATTATTCGTCACATCAGAATCAGGCCGGGAGATGATCAAAACGGGACACCTCCTACCGATAGAGATGCACTTTTCATTTACAAAGACAGAAATTGTCACAATATTATGCTCGACCATGTTTCTTTTACATGGGGAATTGATGAAAACGTTTCTTTTTCGACAGGCACCAATAACCTTACCATGCAAAACTGTATCGTTGCAGAAGCACTATCCAACAGTCTTCATGAAGAAGGTGAGCATTCCAAAGGACTTTTGATGCTTAATGACCTGGACAACATTTCGATTGTAAATAACCTTTTCGCTCACAATTACGGTCGGAATCCACTTATTTCAAGCAACACAAGAAATGTCCATGTGGTCAATAACCTGATCTACAACTGGGGACCCATGCGTCCCGGATATGGAACACATACTCAGATATTTAAAGACCAAATCCCCATCAACGATGCAGTCATTTACGGAAACATGTATCGTAAAGGACGTGTTAGTTCTGACGTACCATTGTATCGTACCGGGAACTGGTATCTGGTGGATGGTTCAACCTTCTTTATCGACCAAAACTATCTGGACGATGGTGGAAACATCAACCCACTTAAAAAGGTTAGTACCTCTTTCCTTGATAATCCAGATTTCTTTGCTGGCTTCATGATGACTAAAGCACCTGCCGGATGGGAATCAGAGTATTCCAACATCAAGAGCATTAGTGAAGTGGAAGGTTATGTACTGAATAACGTGGGCACAAGAGTTCCCATAGTGGATGATGTTGATGGAAGAATCATAAACGAAACACGCACTCATTCAGGAGACTTTGTTGACTCACCCAGAGACAGGGGTGGTTATCCATCACAATTCCAGGGCACTGTTCCTGCCGACAGTGATGGAGACGGCATCCCCGACAAGTGGGAAATCAGCAAAGATTTGAATCCTGATTCGAGTAACGATGCCGTTGCTTACACACTTTCTCCCTATTATACCAATCTGGAGATGTATTTAAACGAACTTGCAGGAGATTACGCCCTGTAAACAATACCGAATTGTTGAAATAGTAAAACTGAAGATTACCCCTGGAGTGCATCATTACGGCGCTTCAGGGGTTTTTTATTTTCAATCAGCCAGTAATAGATGTCAGCAAACCTTCCGGCAATTATCTTCCAGTCATAATCGCGCAACAATCGCTGATAGCCCCGTTGTGCTATTTTATCTCCCTCTTCTTTATTATCAAGCAGATAACTTATCCTGTCCGATAATCTGTCGGCATTGCCTACTTCAAAGAACAACACCTCGCCTTCCTCAAACACCTGAGTATTTTCGGGTATATCGCTGCAGATTACAGGTACCTGAGCCGACACAGCCTCCAATAACATATTGGACATTCCTTCATGATAACTGGGGAAAATAAACATCCTGGCATTCTTCAGATAGGCCATTAGAAGAGCTTTATCCTTAATGATATCAATAAACGAACATCAAGAGTCCGGGCCATTTTTCCAAGCTTCCTGGAATAGTCGGGAGAATGTTCCCTGTTGCCAATAATCAGCACACGCCCACGATAATTAAGTTTAATCAAGGCCTCCAGCATCACATGAACACCTTTGGAAGCAATAACACGTCCGGAGGCAAACAATACATAATCTTTTTCAGCAATTTCGGGCAAAGGCTCATTGTCGAAAACGATTCCGTTGGGGATAAATAATATTTCCCGGCTGGTACGATCACGAAACAGCTCCGCAACCGGTTTACTAACAGAAGTAACCACATCGGCAGGCATTTTAAAAAAGAGCCACTCCATGAAAACAAAATACTGCCTCACCAGGTAAGGCCATTTGGCAGCAAATTGCGGACGGGCCCGATGTCCCGAAACCACCCGGTAACGCAACCTCAGCATAGGAACAATAAAAGCCGCATCAACGTGAAAAACATGCACGACATCAAAATCGCCTTTAAACAAACAATAAAAAGTAGAAACAAAATAATAGTACATGGCATTGAGTCGGGAAATAAAAAACCTTTTAAAAACTATCTGCTCAATGCCACCGTAAACACCCGATTTCCGAGAGGTATGTGTATCGGTATTGAACACCACAAAATGAAAACTGTCTTTCAGAAAGTACATCATATTTTCCCCTGCCCTTGCTGAACCACCGTATGCAGGTAGTCCCTTCAATCCGATAACTGCTATTCTGGGTTTTTCGCTTTTTTTGTTTTTAACCATAACTTCGTTCAAATAGTTTATTTAATCGCGGAGGACAGGGCTTAAAGCGGCTGACTATCCCCTACTTGCAAGGCATCAATTATTAATTTCAACTCCTTACCGATAAAATCTTTGCGTCTTTTGGAATCCGTCGCTTCAGCGTTGTATTACTTGGCGTTTAGATTTCTTCTAACGGCCTGTTTCAAGGAGACTCAGATAATGACTAATAAAAGAGCATGTTGAAAATTCTGCTTTCAACTTTTCATATCCATAACGGCCCATTTTCAGTCTTAGCTCCTTGTCATCCAGCAACCGGGCGAGAGCATCAGCAATAGCCTTTACATCGCCCACATTGGTCAGGAAACCATTTTTTCCTTCCTCCACCAGATATTTGTTGTCGCCCACGTTGGTAGCCACCACGGGAAGCTCAGCTGCCAGTGCCTCCATCAGAGAATTGGAAAGTCCCTCCCGTAAGGAAGTGCTAAGATAAACCGATGCCTTATGAAAAATTTCCGGAAGCTTATCAGGTGCAATAAGCAATTCCACATAGTCCTGAATGTCCAATACCTTTATCCATTGCCTGATTTCTTCCTCCTGAGCCCCATATCCAGCCAATACATACCGAAAGCCACTGTTCTTTTGCGCCAGTTCCTTGATAGCCAAAAGAGCGGTATAATGGTCTTTTTGAGGCAGGAATCTCGAAGCGGTCAGTATTGTGAGTTTAGCATTTCCACCCTCCTTATGGGCCATACCATTCACATCAATTCCATTGTGAATAACCAGCATCTTCTCTTTTCTGAAACCACGAAGAGCCAGATTTTCTGCCCCTGCATGATTATTAAAAATGGTGTGATGCGAAACGTGATTGTGTAGAAACTTCTGCCAACGCAATTTGGACGGAACAATGTCGCAATTCCGGATGCCACCAAATATTTTTCTTACCCCAGCCAGACGTCCGGCCAAACCGCCTGCAAAATTATTTATTAATAAAAAATTAAAAAGATGTGAAACCTTTTCACTCCTCATCAACCTAAAAAACTGAATAAACTTGCTTATTGATGAACCTTTAAGAAAAACAACAGGCAATTTATCCTCCTCAATAAGCCGCTGATATTCGGGGGCGACAATTTTATTTGTCCAAACCACCAGAAAAGCAGGAAAATGCTTTCGTAACTCACGAGTAAGCAACAAACTTTGCTTCTCGGCCCCACCTAAACTCAATTGTCTAATAAATACTGCTACTACCATAGAAAAAAATCAGTCCGGTTCGGTTAAAATTTACAATCTCCCATTACCAAATCACCCATGATATTTAGCGTGTGAAAGGAAGTCTTTCGACTGTACCACGGGAAATAAATTTCCTCTGCACAGTGCTCCTGGTACTCTGTTTCTGTAAGTTTTATTACTTCGCACAGACTCACCCTTCCCCCGTAAATTCGGGAGCAGTTTTGTCCGGGCCGGTAAAGTTTTTCATCACGAACAAACAGCGGCCCCGCCGGACGGGCACACCGGTTATCCGAAACAACAGGATTTTGGGGATGTGAAATCCATTGGTCCTGAAGAATATCATCACAATAAAAAAGATATAACTCCTGATAGGTGGAAGCATTCTCCGAAGGTTTATGATTTGAAAAAATCCACCATTTCTCATGATAATAAAAAGGTGTAGTATCCAGCCAGTCACCATCTTTAAAAACCTCTCTGAAGCGCTCCCATTTATAAGGAAAATCAGTTGCCTTGTAAATAACCAGTTCCCTGGCTTCACTGCTCTCGGGCATCATATACCAGTCATCTTTCACCCGAAAAACAAAGGGATACGACAAATGTGTATCTGTTTTCAGAATGGTGACAGGCTTACCTTCAATTCTGTGCAATTGCGGATTGTATTGCGAAATTGCAAGCTGTCCTTTCCCATTAACAATATGCTCGGCAAAAAGGAATATTTTTCCCTCGTGCGATATCAGGAACGGATCTGCCCACCCCCCATCGTCCAGTGAATCCAGATATTTTCCTTTTAACCTTTTGTTGTCCCGTAAAGCACCAACGGTTGTTTGAACCAGATGCCAGCGGGGTTTGAAGAGTTTATTCCTCCCTTTGTGATAAAACTCCCAGAAAGGATAAGCCGCAAATTTCTTCAAGAGATTCATTTTCGGAAATTGCCGGTCGGAAACGGGATACCCCAGAGGAGTGCCAAAGACCATATAGTCGAGGATCTTCTCAATATTGAAACACAGATATTTTACGTTTCGGGAAAACCTGAATGCCCTGGTTTGAAACCAGGCATGATAAAAACATTTCTTTTCCGCATCCTCAAAAACCAATGGACGTCCGAACGAGAAGAACTGAACAATATAATGCCAAAAGCCCCGGAAACCAGGCGAAGTAAACAAATTCCCCTTTGCCACAAAAAAACATTTCTCCGGACCAAGAGTTGCTGTAAGAAAATTTTGCGACCTGCCTGACACAAATCCCAGTAGCGGAATATCTATGTTTTCCTCCAACGTATCAAAGGATTCTGCAATATTTTCATATCCAAAAATCGTAAAAAAACGGCGAAAAAATATTTTTTCCACCCAGGACTGTCCTCGTCTCTTTGGGCTCATCAGCAACAGGAAAATTTTCACACTCCTGTTTCGGGCATAAAATTTCAGAGCCGTTGCAAACCATGGAGCAACGGAAGAATTTTCGAACGCTATGACTATCTCTTTTTGCATGGTTTTGCCGCTTAAATGATTGTGAACTGAGTCTGTGATTTTCTATTGGGCAACCAAATAACCTCTCTATCTTATCTTTTATCCAGGTGAAATTCCAGCCCCCTGAAAACATAACCCTTGTATATTCTATTTGTCTTTCGGGTATGTCGCAAAATGGACTTTAATTTCCCTTCCAGCTTCGAGCAACTAACATCTGCCGCAGCTCCACAGCTTATTTTTACGTTAAATCTTTCTTCTGCCGTGCTGTCACCGTTCCGCGGTTAATTGCTACTGCCGGCCGCGAACTTCTATTTCCCATCTTTCAGCTTTCAGCTATTTCTCCCTTGCGAATGGGTTACTTTTATCTTCCAGCATCTTCTGAAGATGGTTCTGCAACCTGGTAAAATCATTTGCATCCTTCAGATGTGGATCGTCCGGTATTTCAAATCCTTTTGTTTCATTAGGGAGAGTCATCGGAATTCCCAGTTCTTCCTCATCCTTAATTATATTCCCTTCTCTTTGTCTGATATTGGATACCAAAAGGCTATCCACCGCATCCCGATTCCGTGGGCGGGCCCCCGAGGAGGACAACAAGCTATCTTCCAGAACATCAGAGCAAATAACAAGATCGACTGAACTGGTGAATGGAGTCTGGCTGACCGGTGTAAACCGATTGGACTTATCAAAAAGCTGCAAATCATAACTTCTCTGCAAACGGCCTTTATGCAATGTGGTATTGTCGGACCAGAAAACATTTAGTGAATCAGCCACTTGCTCATGCACCGACAGCAGGAAACGATTCATATTATCGGGGCCTGTAATATAATGGTTGCTCTTCAGGATAACATCCACAGGATAATTTCGTGGGCCTCTGCTTCCTAGGTATATGGCGTGTGATTCAGAATTGTATATCAGATTATTGATAACCTCCACCTTGCGCGAATCCCCGCGTATGGTAGGGTTCCGGTCGCCATTGAAAGCCAGCACATTTCGTATCAGACTCACATTGAAAGAATTAAGCACCAGGAGACCACAGGAATGCTCCAACCCATCAAGTGAATAACCCACTATTGAGTTGCTGATGGTAATCCCCGGTCCGGCATTCAGAATGGTAAGCGTTTCATCAAGGCCAAAAGCAAAAGAGCAATGGTCGAAAACCACATTGAAAGTGCGCAAAGAAGTTCCCCGTACGGTTGCACAATCGGATTGTTTCTGGTGCCCTGAGCCCAATCGAAAACGCATATCCTGAATCAACACATCATGGGTTCCAATTACAAAAGGATGTCCCCATACCGCAATTCCCTTCCCCGGAGCAGTCTGACCGGCAACATGCAAAAAAGGAACCCTAACCACAATAGGACTCTCCAGAAAAATATCTCCTGAGACTTCAAACACAACAATCCTTGGGAATGGGCGATTAAGGGCATGCCGGAGTGAGCCGGAGCCTGAATCGTGCAGGTTATCCACAACCACAATTTGTGGCAGTTCGCTTCCGCCATAGGCCCCCGGTGATTGAGTTCCCATCCCCTCGGCTCCAGGAAAGATATTCTGGCCACTTGAAGCAACTGGAATAACTGCCAGAAAAAGAAATACAACTATATTTTTCCAATACGTTTTCACCATCATCCTATTAAGCTTTTCCTGTTACTTCTCTGAATACAACCTCATGTTCCGACACCAGTTTTTCGATAGAACACTCTTTAATCACATACTCATAACCATTTTCCCCCATTTTCCGCGCCAGTCCGGGATTATCAAGCAATTCACTTATTTTGTCTCCCATCCTGATGAAATCATCCTGCGGCACCAGATGCCCCGTAACCCCCTCCCTAACCACCTCATTAATTCCAAAAACATCGGTGGCCACCACAGGCTTTCTCAGAACCATATATTCCAGGAGGCTGTTGGAGGTTCCTTCTCCAAAAGATGCCAGTACCGCCACATCAAAAATATTAACCACCTGCTCCACATCATTGATTCGACCCGTAAACACAAAGAAATGCTTCAATTCGTCCGGAATCATTTCTCCCAGCTTAGCCCGATCCTGTCCATCTCCCACTACAAAAAAAACCACATCACGGCGCTTTTCCAACAAGGCAATTCCTGCCCTGAGATACATAGGAAAATTCTTACGCCAGTCAATAGTTGCAACCATTCCCACTATCTTTTTATCGGCAGACACATGATATTCCCGTCTCACCAGGGCATGATTATTCAGTTTTTTTATCCTGTCGATATTCATTCCGTTACGAATCAACCTTCCTTTTGCTTTGGGTACTTTATAAACCTCCATCCCAATTTGAGAATTCCCGATGATGACGTTGGAAAACAGAAACGAGATTTTTGCCCGGAACCACTGTGTGGAAAAGACCGGAAGTCTCGAATTCTGCACCATCTCATTAACCAGCGGCACACCCTTCAAAATTCGAAATGGAAGCGCCACCATACTGGGCAGCCCCCCCCAACTATTAATTACATCAGGTCGGAATTTTGATGCTTCTTTGTAAAACCTGGCAAACACCAACGGATCCTTTTTATGCGCCCGATGAAGATATTTAACCTCCACCCGATCCATATCCAGTAACCTGTTGAAATGAATTTCATCTTTCAGGATAAACACCAAAATCCGGTATTTCGGGTTGAGAGCCAATACTCTAACCAACTCTTCCACCTGCCTTTGTTTGCCCCCGTCTCTCAGGCTTTCTATTACAATTAACACTCTCATCTGTCTCGTCTTTAAAACATCCTACATCAAAGAGCCCGATCTAAAAAGCATCTTTAATGCCAAACTAATCAATTCAGGCGGGATGAACACCACTCTACAATCTCCCTGGCACGCTGATCCCAGGTATATTTTTTCATAAAAGTTTCAAGAGCTGCCGAACCAAGTTCTTTTCTGAGAGCCGGATTGCTTTCCAATCGGTCCAACGCTTCAATCCAGGCTTGTGAGTCTTCCGGGTCAACAAGAATGGCCTGTTTTGGAGATAAAACTTCCTTCAGCACCGGCATATCACTAACAATTATAGCTTTCCCTGCCGACATATATTCAAAGATTTTCAGCGGTGACATAAACATACTGGTAGAGTATGCCTGTTTATCGGAAACATAAACTTCCTGCTGATAAGGAGCCAACAATACATCACAAACATTCCGGTACCGATAGACCTCTGAAGGAGAAATAAACCCATAGAAATAGCAATTACCGGGTAGATGACCGTAAACCTTCATATCCCCTTTCTCTGCCCCGAAAAAGTGAAAACCAACCCGGCGGCGGGCTTTGGCCATTTCCAGTATTCGCTCGATCCCCCGCCCTTTAAATACACTTCCAAAATAGCCCACATTCAAATCGTGATCTCCTTTAAGCTTTTCTGTTTCATCCCGGGGCACCACATCCGAACCATCGTGCGCCACAAAAAGCCGGTTGTCACTGAAACCCTCACTAGCATACATTTTCTTCAAAGCCGCCGAGATTACAACCATTCCTCTAAGCGATTTCCTTTGCATAACTGATTTGAAGAAGAAACGATGAAACACTCTGGCAGCTTTAAAAAAGAAGGTATGCGATTCGAGCACCAGGTTGCGGGTAACCCTGGACATAAAGAAGGCAGAAGTAACCGTCCTGGTATAAGCCAAATCGGGTTTCCACCTCAAAACCTCTTTCATGGCCGTCATGCCAAGCGCCAATGAAGCCATACGCCCCGAACCGGGAGCTTTGATAAATTGGGCTTGAAACATAGGCTCCACTCCATAATATTCAAAACAGCTCTCCATAGATTCAAAAGAATTGCCCTTGAATGCCAGCAACCGCACTTCATGTCCTGCTTTCACCATAGAACGGCACATGCGCATCACATGAATACTATCTGCTTTCTGACCCGGCATGGTAGCTTCTGCTACGTATAAAATCTTCATAGTTTTCTTTACTAATTTCTATTCAACATCAAATCCGATTCGGTATGCTTCCTCTTTGAGTAGCCGCCGAAACCGCCGGTTCTTTTCATAAACCAGCCTCACCTGATTTAAAAAGCCCATCGTCTTTTGAAGGGAAGAACCAGCGGAAAGAAAATTTCCATATTTTTTTTGCCTTGCTTTAAATTCAGACGCCGCTTTGTCATTGAGTTTTTGGGCACTCCCCATCCCAAACACCGACTTGGATTGTAAATGTTTTCGATACATTCCCAGAAACATTGGGATATGGAAAAACCGGGTATGCTCCCTAAACCGATACCACAAATCTGTATCCATCACGTAATCGAGTGATGTATCCAGACCACCAACTTTTTTCCAGATATTGGCTGTAAAAAATGCTGCCTCCTGAGGTAATTTGGCCAATAAAGGTGGAAACCAATCAGAATAGGAGGGCGCTTCGTAAGCTTCAATAACCGTTGATGCCCTATCAATCACAAGCCGGTCACCAAAAACCAGTTCAACAGCGCTCTCTTTCTCAAGAAAATGTACCGCCATCCTGACTGCTCCGGGACAGATTAGGTCGTCGGAATTCACCCAGTTAAAAATCTCACCGGTAGCCCTCAAAAATCCCTTGTTGATGGCATCACTCTGACCGTTGTCGGGCTCGCTAACCCACCATGCCAGACGATTCTCATATTTTTTAATAATGTCAATACTTCCATCCGTTGAGCCTCCGTCAACCACTATATATTCCAGGTTGGGATAGTTCTGGTTGAGTACTGAAAGCATCGTCTCTTCCAAAAATTCACCCTGATTAAAAGATGGGGTGACAATCGAAACCTTTGGTAATCTCATTCCTTCCATAACAACCTCCTGTTCAGCAAATTAGAAACACCCAACGGTGTCGCCTGCCTGCAAATATATTTTTATCATCACTCAAAGCTTCTTCCCGGCTTTAAGATGAATTTCCAGGGAGGCGATTCCCTGGATCAAACGGCCATGGTCAGCGAGTCCCTGCTGATGTTCCTTCCATAAAACATTTGGTTTTATCACATCCGGCAGAATTTTTCTTGCCTGGATATCGCCCAGCTGGTCAGCAACTAAAGATTTAAATTTCGGATTATCAATCAACTCTCTGGAAAAATCGAAGTAGTTAAGTTTCGGATTCCTCCAGTTTTTCATGTGCTGCATCAATGCAAAATACTTCCTTCTCACTTTGGGGCGCCATGCCGCTGCACCCAACGGAAAACCAATATTATTTTTTACCGGCAATGCAAATAACCGGGGTTTCCACCATTGCAGAAACTCCTTGAAAAATTTCTGATTCCGTTTTTGTTCTTCTTTCAATCCCAGAAAAAAAGCCATCAAATCGGGATGATTAAACGGTGCCCGGTGTTCAAAACCCTGAAGCATCACATGCGGAGCAATGTACTTATTTTGTCTGTTGAGCAAGTCATACCCCTCTTCCAACGTCAGGAATCCTTGCTCCGGCTGAGGCACCCTCAGGTGATCGAGGGAGTATTCTACGCCGCCTGACAATAGCCGAACATCCTCATTTTTAATATAGCGATTGAAAGCCAGAAAGTTTGTGCGCGCATCTTCATGAGAAGCAGCCAAAATTCCCTGTACATGATCCCCTGTAATGGATTCGCCCAGGAATCCCGACCAATGTACCCCATCGGAAAAATCCCGCTCAACAAAACGGAGCGGAGCATGATAGAACATCAGAGCCTGATGATCCATACGCCGGGAGGTTTCAATCAATTCATCCAGCGAATATTCATACTTGTCGAGAGGAATACGTATATTAGGAACTCCCAGAAACCTGGCAACCTTTGCGGCAATTTCATAATCGAAAGAGCCCGGAAGTCCAAAAGTATAAGTAGTAAGATTGGAAGCCTCGGTAAACTGCAGAAGCCCCGCCAGGACAGCACGACTG
>NZ_JADQBH010000058.1 GCF_016278715.1 Marinilabilia sp.
AATTCATCGTCTTTATCAGATTGAAGCATGTGCAAACTCGATCCTTCAATCTCCTTCTTTGTGAGACCGTTTCTCTGCTCAAAAGATTTGTTAACATATTCAATAATGCCGTTGGTATTGGTGATCATTATCGATACAGGACTTTGCTCAACAGCTTTCAGCAGTTTTGTTGTGGTTTCTTCTGCCTTTCGACGATGGATAATAACCACTCGTATCTGGTTAATGAGGATAAAGGTTAAGGTGGCCACCAGGAGCGAAAAAACGATTAAGCTCAGGTACTTTAATCTTGAATACCGCTCAAAAACAAAGAGGCTTCTGTCGTTGAGACCAGAAATGGTCTTGCTGATTTTAAAAGAAATCTGATTCTCAATTTCATAAATTCTGGCAAAAATACTTTCGGCCTGTTTTTTGTAAAAATTAATGGATTCCAGACTCTCCGGGGCTGCGGGAATGGTAACTGTATTTGCCATTTGGCCTTTTAAGGATCCGGTTATTTTGGCGCTTAACGATTGTAACTCGTAGAGCATGGATGGGATATCACGTATTTCGGATATAGTACCGGTGAACTCATCCGGCTGGTATTCGATTACCTCGGTGATTCGGTCAGCGTCCTCCATATTCACAGCCTTCACCACGGTGACACTTCCTCCCTTATCCAGTTTCTCAAGAATTTTTAAACTTCGGTTAATCCTTTGCCTGATTTCATTCTGCAGGTTGTTGACCTGCTGCGGATGGGTAATAGAAGAGTAAGACCTGAAGTTTAGGTTAATATTGAGCAGGTTTTCTTTAAGCAAGGATTCAATCCGTTGCTTTTGTTCCTGATTTCTTATTGTGTTCTGATAATGAAGCGTATATGTTTTATCGAAATAATTTCCTATTATCAGGATGGAAGCAATGGTAAAGATAAAAATCCCCAGAAGAAGGTATAGTTTGTTGATTAGGGGTTCCTTAAATAATCCGCTACTCTTCCGGAAGGGAAGCTTTTTTAAAATATTTCTACTTGTTTTTAAATCCAATTTGGTTTGGTTTTATAGCCTCTGCTTTTTGTGTTAGCTGAGATGTTTTGACAACGATTGGTCAAGATAGGCAATTAACAGGTAAATTAATGAAACAAACATCAAAAATTAAAGGGATTTAGTTATCCCATATTTTTCAAAAATTTTTCGGGATTCTTCCTGTTTTAAACTTTCCAGAAATTGCAGCGCATTTTTTTTATTGTTTCCTGAGTTTAAGGTTACTGCAAGGGTCTGAAAACTTTTGAAAGAAGCCTGGATGGCCAGGGTATCGACCTGCTTTCGGATGCTGTTGGTGAGATAGTCTGACTCCCAGACGATGGCAATGGAAGCTTGTTCGGAAGCAATGTCCCTTATCAGACTTCGGGAATCAGTGGTAAGGAAAAGAACAGAATTCATTACCTGGTCGTAAAGCTTGTGTTTCTTTAACAGGATTCCGGAGGTGTAACCCAGTGTGCTGCTTTCGGGGTTGGCCAGAATGATTCCGTTCTTAGGATTGGTGAGAGAATTCAATGAGCCTGTTAATCGGGATGGGTTTCCCCGTGGGATAATGAAAACAAGTGTCTGGTTTCCCAGATAAACTGAGTCCAGGATGAGTTCAGGTGATGCCAGTAATATGTTATTGATAGCTTCCCTTGAGTCGGGAATGAAAATATCTGCCTCCCTGCGGTAGTGAATGAGATTGATGAGGTTTCGTGCACAATCGTTTTGAATGCTGACATTTAGATGAGTACTGTCTTCGAAAGCCTGAACAAACTCCATAACAGGCCCTAGAATTCCGTTTTCACAATAAACTATAAGGTCTGTGTTCTCTGTCTCTTTTGATTGGAGTTTGGGTTTACATCCAGCGATAATAACGAAAAACAACACAGTGAAAATTAATAATAATATGATCTTTGAAGTGGTCACTTGTCTTAATTGATGAATTTTAAATTTTCTCTCTACTATTGTATTGTACTTGCAAAGCATATTTAATAGTTTTTTAGTAATGCCGCAGAGCTAAGGCAATTTCGGATTTCTGCGTGTTACAAAAAAGAAAGGTCATAAGGGGCGGTTGAGTTGGGGTTTTTACAAAGCAGCGATTCCTGCATTATACAAAACGGGGTGAAGCGGAATTTTTTTTTGAAAACAATGAACTGATATTAATAAAATGCAAATGGTCAAATGCAAGATACAACGATAATAATTTTAATATCATCTGATTAGTCACTAAAACAATGCAATTGGTCAAATGTCGTTTTTCGTTTTTGAATTTGCGGCAGAAATGGGCCATCAGAATTTTTTTCCGAGCCTTAGGCTGTTAGTTGCCAGGTGATTGAGCGGCACTCAAACATTTATTCACTAATCTCCCTTTTCTGGATTGAGACATTCTATCAATTGTAATTTCATTTTCTGGAACCAGCTTTAATTTGTTTTTCCCGGTAAAATGCATCACTAATATCAGAGAATTCTTCATTTTTACCCGTTTATTACAATTAATATTTTCTTGTGATGCGGGTCTTTAAATGCCTTGTTTAAATTTGATGTAACTTCTGCTCCAGGTGTCTGTTATCCCCGGTTTAAAAGACAGTATTGCTTTGGTAGAATATATACCAAACCTGTCTTATTTATCAGTACAACATTTATCTAAGTTATTGGTCTGATGTAACTCGCATGTGAGGGACTTATACATTGCCTTTTGTGGCATCCCTTGCCATGCTCCTATCATTGGGATAAGTGTCTGAATGAATGAAACTCACAAAATTGGAAAGTATTTTTATTTCAAAAAACTGAAGTAATCAGGCTGCCCCGAAAGGAAGTATTTTTGTCAAGGTCGAGGCGTTGGGAATTTTTGCACAATAGTTAACTTTTTGTCAATGAGGGTTAAAAATTTTCTGTAACGAAATTGTTGGCAATAAAAAAATATTTTGGGAGTGGGCTCAGGATTCGCAGAGTTTTTTTGAGTGTGAAGACCTATCATTTGACCTTTCTGGTAAGAAAGTGTTTTCTTATCCAGCGAGGAACAAGGAAAGTTCCAAATATGAGATATGGGTAGTAGCTAACCATTCTCCACATGAAAGCCATGGCTATTCCCGTACCCAGAGGGATAAAGGCGGCCAGAAACTCTTTAAAAACATATTCTGCAAAACCGCTTCCTCCGGGGGTGGGGCTTATAAGCATCATGATCCACATGACCAGCTGTTTGGCAAAAACATGAAAATGGTCTTCCAGGCTGAGCCATTTGATGCCCAGAAAAGTAATGATTAGGGTGTTTACAACCCAGTACCGTGAAGTCCAGCTGAAAAAGGTGGCGACAAAGGCTTTCATCCACTTGGAAAGGGGCCAGTCACTGAACTCTTTGGAGGTTTGAATAAGGTCTGTCCCCGATTCGTTGGCTTGTGGACGCCATTTGCGAATAATAGGGAGTTTAAATATCATCAGAAGCAGCCATTTTAATCCACGGGGATTTATAAACAGACCGTATGTGAGTACAAGTGTGTAGAGTAATTTTATAGTGTAGCCTCCTATTGCCAAAAGGAAAAAGTTGTTTTTATACCACGGCAGTACTGCATCGGCTGCATCAAGAATAAAAATATCCGAGCGCCCCAGCATAAGTAAGATAATGGGGAACGTGAGGATAAAATACAGTTCATCGAGAAAGGATGTAACCATTACCACTGCGGTACTGCGACCGAGGCGCACTCCCTCTTTATTGAGAAAAAAAATGGCAACACTGGTTCCGCCAATTGCCGAAGGAGTGATGGCAGAGGTGAACTCCCAGAGCATGATGATGTTGAAGGCTTTTCGCCACGATAATTCATTATTGGTAAGTATCCGAATGCGGAGGATATAACCGAAGTCTCTGACGGCCATTAGTAGAAATGATATCAATAACCAAAACACCGACCAGGCTGTGATTTTCACAAAGCTAAAGCTGCCGGGTTCAAATTCCCGGTAGAGGAGATAACCCGTCACCGATAATCCTATCAAAATAGGTAGGATAATCTTGCTGGGGCTGATGCTTTTTATGATTTTCCCTGAGTTGTCTGTCATCGGTATTTGCTGAATATTGAGGGCGTCAATGGCTTTTTATGAAACGCTGAAAAGCTTTAAAAAGAAACCCGTTATTGGAGAGACAAATTTAAGGGTTACAATTAACAACCGAAAGGCCGGATGTTAAACTTTCTGAAAATGATATTAATAAAAACAAAATAACCGGACATTTTGTCCGGTTATTCGTATATTGGTTAAACAAACGTGGAGATGAGGGGAGTCGAACCCCTGACCTCGTGACTGCCAGTCACGCGCTCTAGCCAACTGAGCTACACCCCCGATTTTCGATTTGCAAATATAAAAGAAAATCGGCAATATGGCCAAAGGAATTCTGATAAAAATGTGGTTTGGATTGGTTTTTGTTAAGTGATTGCTGTTAAGGTGTTGAAATTTAACGATGAATAAAGTTGTCGGGATGGCTTTGTTATTTTAAATCATTAAAAAGTATTGTGAGAAATGCTTGGATTTGATTATAAAATCCTATTTTTAGCCTCTCAAAATGAAAAAGACGACTTTTGTTCGTTAAATTTGGGAACATTAAAAGCAGTAAGAGACATTAAATTTTAGGCACCAAAATTCGGTTTTTATTATGGAAGTAAAAAAGTCGCCAAAAGCAGATTTGGAAAGCAAGAAGTCGGTTTTTATGCAGATCGGACTTGTTGTGGTGCTTTCTCTGGTTTTCATTGCCTTTGAATGGACATCAACAGAGGCGGATGTCAATGATGGGTATAGAATTGACGAAGAGGAAGTAGAGGAGGAGATCATCCCGATCACCACCCAGGAAGAAGTGAAACCACCACCGCCGCCGCCACCACCAAAAGTAACTGATGTATTGAATATTGTGGAAGACGACGTGGAACTCGAAGAAGAACTCGTTATTGAAGATACCGAGGCTACTGAGGAAATGGAAGTTGACTTTTCCGATATGCAAACAGATGAGGATGTTGAAGATGCCCCTGTGTTTTTTATCGTGGAAGACATGCCTGAATTTCCAGGTGGAGATGCTGCTTTGCACAAGTTTCTTGGAACTTCTGTTGATTATCCTGTAATTGCTCAGGAAAACGGAATTCAGGGACGTGTATATGTAAAGTTTGTAATCAATACCGATGGTTCTGTAACTGATGTTCAGATTGCCCGTGGTGTTGACCCGAGTCTCGACAAGGAGGCCATCAGGGTTGTGAAGAGTATGCCTAAATGGAAGCCCGGTAAGCAACGGGGTAAAGCGGTAAGAGTTTCTTACACTGTACCCATTAACTTTGTGCTTCAATAAGGAGCGTATCGAAACGCTGTTTAAAATATAAAAAAGCCCGGTTGTACCGGGCTTTTTTGATTTGATGAGAGTTTTTTGAATGCTTCTTTTTTATCATTAGTGCCCGATAAAGAAAAGAGATTGCTTCACTACCTTTACCTTGACAGGCATTGCAGTGTTTTTGGGATTGGAGGGGGTTGAACGGTGTCATTTTCGAGCAAAGGACAGCAATCTTTTTTCAAGAAATAAGTTTCTCCTTACAATAGTGTCTTTTTATTGGTAAATCAATTACTTTTGAATCTTACAATTGCTGGTTAAATCAATTTAGAAATGGCTTCCTTTCAATTTGTTAAGGGTAACTTTATTATTTTACTGAATGAATGATTTAATATCAACAGAAAAAGAGCTTGAGAAGGTAGTTTTAGTGGCCATCCGTACTCCCGAAGTATCGGAAAGGGCTGTGGAGGAATATCTTGACGAACTGGCTTTTCTGGCTGAAACGGCCGGGGCGGTGCCTGTAAAACGGTTCGTGCAGTCACTTTCCATGCCCGACAAACGTTACTTTGTTGGCAGTGGTAAGCTCGAAGAGATTGTGGAATACGTTAAAGTGCATGAAGATGTAAATGCCATTATTTTTGATGATGAGCTTTCTCCTTCACAATTGCGAAATCTGGAAGGTGCGTTTCGGCGGCGAATTTTGGACCGAACCAATTTAATTCTGGATATTTTTGCGCGCAGAGCACGGACAGCACATGCCAAAACTCAGGTGGAACTGGCACAGTATCAGTATTTGCTCCCTCGTCTTACCCGCATGTGGACACACCTTGAACGTCAGCGAGGTGGTATCGGGATGCGCGGACCGGGTGAAAAGGAAATCGAAACCGACCGCCGTATCATCCGTGATAAAATATCCAAACTGAAGACAGACCTTCAGAAGATTGACCGGCAAATGGCTACCCAGCGAAAAAATCGTGGTAAGTTGGTGCGGGTAGCTCTTGTTGGCTATACCAACGTGGGGAAAAGTACCCTGATGAATACTCTTGCGAAAAGTGAAGTGTTTGCCGAGAATAAATTGTTTGCAACCTTGGATACAACTGTTCGCAAGGTTGTGGTGGGGAATCTACCCTTTCTGCTCGCCGACACAGTCGGATTTATACGTAAACTGCCTCACCATTTGGTGGAATCGTTTAAGTCAACGCTTGATGAGGTGCGTGAAGCAGATATTTTACTGCATGTGGTGGATATTTCTCATCCCGGTTTTGAGCAGCAAGTTGAAGTGGTAAATAAAACTCTTCACGAAATTGATGAGCGTGAAAAACCCATGGTGATGGTGTTTAATAAGGTAGATGCTTTCACTTATACTGAAAAGGAGGAGGATGATCTGACGCCCGGAACACGTGAGAATTATTCTTTGGACGATTTGAAGAAGAGCTGGATGGCCAAAGACGCAAATAGCATTTTTATTTCGGCCAAAGAGAAGACCAATTTCGATGAATTCAGAGAACTGCTCTATCGTGAGGTGGTGAAAATCCACGTGACCCGGTTTCCTTTTAATGATTTTCTTTATCCGGATATGGAGTAAGTATGGAAGAGGGTGTCCAAAAGTCATATATCGATGTTGTTCTGTGGATATTGTACATTCTCACCTCATACAAGAATGAGATTCTTCACTGAGTTCAGAATGACAAAAACAAAAATCTTTGACTCTTGGACACCCTCTTCATTGACATTATAGCGTTCCTACCAACTCGGCAATTACCTTTGTCATTTTTGGTTCGGCTGCCGCGGCAACTTCCTGAACTTCCTCGTGGGATATTTCCACTATTTGTCCGGGAACACCCGAGTCGGTGATGATGCTTACGCCAAAGCAGGTCATTCCGGCATGACGGGCCACAATCACTTCGGGGACGGTGGACATGCCCACGGTGTCTCCGCCGATTACTCTGAAAAATTTGTATTCTGCAGGGGTTTCGAAAGTGGGGCCAGCAGTACCTACATAAACACCGGTCTTAAGGGTGATTTCATTGTTTTTGGCGATTTTCAGTGCTTTTTCGGTGAGTTCTTTGCTGTAAGGCTCACTCATATCCGGAAAGCGGGGGCCTAATTCATTTTGATTTTTACCAATTAACGGGTTGTCGCCAAACATATTGATGTGGTCGGTGATAATCATGATATCGCCTACTTTAAAGTTGGGATTCAGTCCACCACTGGCGTTGGATACGATTAGGTGGTCTATGCCGAGGGCT
>NZ_JADQBH010000084.1 GCF_016278715.1 Marinilabilia sp.
AATCGTAAATATCGTGGATCCATTGGAACAGCTATTGCAAAGGTTTTCGACCTTACGGCCGGAACCACCGGATTGAGCGATAAGGAACTGGCTCAGGCCGGAATGTCACATCAATCAACGATTGTCAATGCCGGTAGTCATGCGGGGTATTATCCCGGCTCCACCAATATGGTGCTGAAACTTTCATTTAATCCTGAAAATGGAAAAGTTTTAGGTGCGCAGATTGTGGGTTACGGAGGTGTTGATAAGCGAATCGATATAATAGCAGCTGTAATTAAAAAGAATGGAGATATCTACGACCTACAGGAAATAGAACATGCCTATGCACCTCCCTTTAGTTCAGCGAAAGACCCTGTTAGTCAGGCGGGTTACAATGCTGAAAATATTATGAAAGGATTGTTTTTGCCATTGTCGCCCTACAAATTCCACGAATGGTCGCACTCCGACAGCTGTTTGCTTGATGTCCGAACGCCTGATGAATACAGTCTGAATGCGATTGATGGCTCGGTGAATATTGAACTGGATCAAATTCGGAACCGACTGGACGAAATTCCCCGTGAAAAAAATCTTTACATCTTCTGTGGTGTTGGATTGCGTGGGTATGTGGCCACCCGAATTCTAAAACAGCATGGTTTCGAAAAAGTGTACAATCTTTCCGGTGGATTGAAGGTGTACCAGTCGGCTATGGCACAGCAAAGCAATCCTTTAAAGTTTAATGAGTCCGATGAAGCAAATCCTGTTGGAACTGAAGAAAATGTTCATCTTCCGCGCATTAAAGCAGATACACTTCAGGTGGATGCATGTGGGTTGCAGTGCCCGGGACCTGTATTGAAACTGAAAGAAGAGATGGCCAAAATTGAGCCGGGACAGGAGATGCAGGTAAAAGCCACCGACGCAGGATTCTACAACGACGTGGCTTCGTGGTGTAAGGTCACCGGTCATACTTTGGTAGGGCGTTCAAAAAAGGGAGCTGAGATTACCGCCGTTATCAGAAAGAAAAATGAGGCTGTTGCAAACGGAAATGGGTTGAACTCGTTGTCCGAGGGTCTTCGAACCATCGATCGGGGCGACAATAAAACCATTATTGTATTTAGTGACGATCTGGACAGGGCGCTGGCTTCTTTTGTAATTGCCAACGGAGCTGCCTCGATGGGAAAAAAAGTTACCATGTTTTTTACCTTTTGGGGATTGAATGTGATTAAGAAACAGGACAAACCCAGGACACGAAAGGGAATGGTGGATCGTATGTTTGGATTGATGATGCCCGGTCATGCTGGAAAACTTCCGCTTTCCAATATGAATATGGGGGGGATTGGACGCAGCATGATGAAACACCGAATGAAAAGCAAAAATGTAGATGCCCTTGAGGTGATGATTGAAAACGCCAACAGGAGTGAGGTTCAGATGATTGCCTGCCAGATGAGCATGGACGTGATGGGCGTTCGCAGTGAGGAGCTGATTGACGGTGTACGCATCGGTGGGGTGGCCAATTATCTTGAAGAGGCAGAGTCGTCCAATTTGAATCTGTTTATCTGAAAAAGTATCTTCTGGTTAAGGAAAAAAAAGGCTGACCGGGATTGGGCAGCCTTTTTTTCAAGGGGAGAGGCATCTTTTTGCCTGGACAAAGCCCCGGCAAAAAGGATGTTTCCTGTTATCTTTTACCAGATAGAAGCTCTCTTCTCGGGTTTAAGATACATTTTCTGCTCCGGTTGAATATTAAACGTCTCAACAAAAGCCTTCATATTGGGAAGTGGGCCGTTTACACGCCACTTACCCAGTGAGTGAACATCTTCTTTGGTGCGGCGCAAAATCTCTTCATTTCTGATGTTCTGGGCCCACACCCGGGCATAGGCCAGGAAGAATCGCTGATCGTCAGTGAACCCATCCAGCATTTCGGGTTCTTTTTCCCCTTCTATACTCATTTTATAAGCTTGATAGGCAATATTCAACCCTCCAAGGTCGGCAATATTCTCGCCAAGGGTCAGTTCGCCATCAGCCTTGATTGAATCCAGTACGGTGAAATGATTGAAACGGTCAATTAAAACCTGAGCGCGGTTTTCAAAATCATCCGCATCCGCAGGTTGCCACCAATCGTTCATATTCCCGTCTTTGTCGTACTGACGGCCCTTGTCATCAAAACCATGAGTCATTTCGTGGCCAATAACCATCCCAATGGCACCATAATTAACAGCATCATCCCCATAAGGGTAGAAAAACGGCGGTTGAAGAATAGCAGCCGGAAAGACGATTTCATTGGCCAGCGGGCTGTAGTATGCGTTCACGGTTTGAGGTGTCATGTGCCATTCTTCTTCATCAACAGGGTTTCCGATTTTATTTAAATCGTAGGTGAAATCGAATCGATTGGACATCAGTACATTTCCTGCATAATTGTCGGCCGAAACTTTAAGTCCGCTGTAATCCCTCCATTTATCGGGGTAACCAATCTTAACCCGGATGGCATTTAGTTTTTCATGAGCCTGAGTTTTGGTGCTGTCACTCATCCATGCAAGTTGATCGATACGTTTGGCAAACGATTTCTTCAGATTGCCAACCAGGTCAAGCATGCGTTCTTTGGCTTCGGGGGGGAAATACTTTTCTACATAGAGTTGTCCCACTGCTTCCCCCAGAGCGCCACTCGTGGTATTTAAAACACGTTTCCAACGGGGCTCCATGCTGGGCTGTCCGGAGAGGGTGCGTCCGTACATTTCAAAGGATGCTTCCACAAAATCCTGAGTCAGGTAGGGTGCCATACTTCTCATGGCTACAGCCGAAAAATAGTCCTGCCAAGTTTGGGGATCAACTTTATCCACCATTTGGGCAATCTGAGCCATAAATTTTGGTTGTCCCACATTGATTTTTCCCGGTTCGGGCAGTCCCACTTCGTGAAAATAAAGCGTCCAGTCAAATCCATCCGCCATGTCAGGCAGTTCTTCCAGATTAGTTGGGTTGTAGGTGGTTTGTGGATCCCGGTTTTCTAAACGGGTATTGGATGCCTCGGCCATGCGCGTTTCCAGTTCCATTATGTTGTTGGTTTTTTCGCTGGCCGACTCTTCTGTTTCACCTTTTAACACAAAAAGAGTGGTGAGGTAATTTTTGTAAGCCTCTCTGAGCTTCTCACCACGTTCGCTCTGGTCGAAATAATAATCCCTGTCGGGGAGCCCCAGACCGCCCTGATAGAAATTGGCGATGACCAGGTTGCTGTTTTTTCGATCGGGGGAACTGTATAGATAAAAGAATGGGTAGATCTGTTGCTGATGAAGCGCTGCGGTGGCTTTTATCAGTGTTTCACCATCGTTTATGGTTTCAATTAAAGAAAAGATATCGGCAAGAGGCTCCAGACCGGCTTCTTCTATAGCAATAGTGTCCATGCCTGAGGCAAATAAATCCCCTATTTGCTGAGCTACACTTCCAGCTTTAGCATCCGATTGGGCAGCCTCTTCGATGATGGTTTTTACTTTTTCACGGTTTTCTTCGGCCAGCAGGTCAAATGCACCGAAACGACTTTTGTCGTCGGGTAGTGGGTGATTTTCAATCCAGCCTCCATTGGCATACAGATAAAAGTTTTGGCCGGGGGCAACAGTGGTATCCATATTTTCGGGCGAAAAAACAGCCCGTTCCTTTTCAGGAGCCTTATCGCCATTATTGCAGGCAGGAATTATCATGAGTCCTGTTGCTGCAAAAATCAAAGGTTTTAATAAATTCATACGAAAATAATTTGTTTAATTTATTGGTTGTGTGAAACACGCATGGGTTTTGTGTCATTATTTTTTGATTAATGGTGTTCATGCCTGTCTCATTATTGTTCTTTTCTTTATTAATCTTAATCGTTAGGTGTTAATTATTAGGATATTAAAAACAAAAGTCAGTTTGGGGATTATATGTTTTAGTTTTGAAAAGTAATACATCTTATTCAAATAGCCTATGATAAGTTTCATAAGCCCCGTTTTTCGCACCAACAAACAAAACAAACCTGTCCTAAATAATTATTCTAAAGAACTGCCGGGCTTGTTAAGAGCCGACCTTGGCATGTTGGCCAAAACGCAGAGATGCGATGATGCAAAGGTTTTATTATTAAAATTTGCAGTCATTAGTTTTTTGATAGCTATTTATCAGTGATTTACGACAGCAATGCAAAGGATGTATAACAAAATCCTGTTTTAATTCTTGCGAACAATTGCATGCCTCTGTCTTCTGCACGGGTTACTAACATCAAACCTCAGAATATCTATTATTCTATAGTTTTTAATCTCTTTTTTAATATTGTTGGATGTTATCCATTCCCAAAAATATTATTTAAATTTGCTTCAATATCCGCATGGAATTAAAGTCTAACTTGTTACAAAACAAATATTTTCAAGATGAAGTATTGTCTTTTTCTGTTTTCGGTTTTCTTTCTGATGGCATGTAACGATTATAAAGATTATGAGGGAGTATCTTTTGAAGAGAAAAACCCCCGTGACTGGGAAAATCCTTTGGTGAATGAAATAAACAAGGAGGTTCCACGCGCCTGGTTTGTGCCCTTTGCCGATGCCGGGAAAGCCGATCGTGACAATATTTGGGCATCTTCGTTGATTCAATCGCTGAACGGAAACTGGGCTTTTTATCTGTCTCAGAATCCCGATCAACGGCCTTTTTACTTTTTTAAAGACGATTTTAATACGGAAGACTGGAAAACCATTGCCGTTCCTTCCAACTGGGAGATGCAGGGATACGATTATCCTATCTACACCAACGCTCAATACCCTCATGCTAAAACACCTCCTCAAATACAGGATCATTACAATCCGGTTGGATCGTACAAGCGACTGTTTACAATTCCTGACGAATGGGAGGAGAAAAAAGTTGTTCTTCATTTCGGAGCGGTCAGTTCGGCCATGTATATCTGGGTCAATGAGCAGTTTGTGGGATACAGTCAGGACAGTAAAACACCCGCCGAGTTTGACATAACTGAGTATTTGAAATCCGGGGACAACAGTCTCGCTGTGGAAGTGTACAAGTGGAGCGATGGCAGTTATCTGGAAGATCAGGACTTTTGGCGCCTTGGAGGTATTACCCGTGATGTATTCCTGATGGCACGTACGCCTCAGCATATACAGGATTTTCGGATTACCTCCGATCTTTCAGAAGACTTGAAAAACGGACTTTTCGCTCTGGAATTAAATGTTGAAAATGCATCGGTAGAGACCCCTGTAATGGTGGAGGCCAATCTTTATGATGGAGATAAGCAGGTGGACTGTTTCATTGATGCAGTTGTGGATAGTTCTGTGAGGTGGAGTTCAAGTATTGATAATGTTAAGCCATGGTCGGCCGAAATTCCCAATCTTTATCAGCTTAAGATTACATTGAAAGATGTGTCAGGGAATATACTGGAGACTATTGTTCAGGATGTGGGGTTCAGAAAAATTGAGATCAAAGGTAATGTCTTGCTGGTCAATGGGAAATATGTGAACCTGAAAGGGGTTAATTTGCACGAACATCATCCTGTTACAGGTCATGTGGTAGATGAAGCCACCATGCTGAAAGATATTGAACTGATGAAAAGCCACAATATCAATGCTGTTCGAACTTCCCATTATCCCCAACCTGAGCGGTTTTATGAACTGTGCAACCAATACGGTCTTTACGTGATTGATGAAGCCAATATTGAATCGCATGGCATGGGCTATGGCCCTGAGTCTTTAGCCAAAGACTCCTTGTGGATGGAATCGCACCTTTATCGAACCCGGAATATGTTTGAGCGGGATAAAAATCAACCTTCAGTCATTATTTGGTCACTGGGAAACGAGGCCGGTGATGGTGTCAATTTTAATAAAACCTATGATTACCTGAAGTCAGTGGATTCGTCCCGGCCTGTTCAGTACGAGCAAGCCCACGGAGGGCGTAACACCGATATATATGCACCGATGTATGCCTCCATGGAGCACATGGAGGATTACGCCCGTAATGATGGAAGTAAGCCACTGATTCAGTGCGAGTATGCTCATGCTATGGGAAATAGTGTCGGTAATTTGCAGGACTATTGGAATTTAATTGAAGCATACGAATCAATGCAGGGCGGTTTTATTTGGGACTGGGTAGACCAGGGGCTGCTGACAACCAATGAGGACGGAGAAGCGTTTTTTGCTTATGGGGGAGATTTCGGCCCGGATACAGTGCCCTCGGATGGCAACTTCTGTCTCAACGGACTGGTGGATCCCGACCGAAAAGTCCAGCCCGCTCTTGAAGAGGTAAAAAAGGTGTATCAGTACATAAAATTTCATCCTGTAAATCTGGCAAGTGGCACGGTTAAAATTGAAAATAACTATTCATTTCTCAATGCTGACATTTTTAATTTCGAATGGGAGATTAAAGGTGATGGTGAAGTGGTAAATTCAGGTAGCTTTGAAGGAGTGATTTTGCTTCCGGGTGAGCAAGCAGGAGTGGCGGCCGAGTTGGATTTCAATGCCGTTCCAGGAACCGAATATATGCTAAATATTCATGCCCGGTTAAAAGAACCAATGGGCGTTCTTCCGGCCGGAACTTCTTTGGCAAAGGAACAATTCAAATTACCGATCTATGAACCCAAAAAGGAGACGGCAAGGCAACGTGTTTCCCTGAATATGGAAAAGCGAAACAGCGACACTGCTTTGGTTTTATCCTGGGATGATTTTGTGGTAGAGTTTGATATGTTTCGTGGAGAGATGGTGAATCTTCAGTACCACGGAAAAGAAATGTTGAAAAAAGGGCCTGAACCATCATTCTGGCGGGCTCCTACCGATAATGACTTTGGAAACGGTCTGCCCCGGAGATCGCACATATGGCGAAATATTGAGAAGTACAGAAAGCTTTTTTCGGCCGAGACAAAAGACCTGAAATATGGAAAACAGGTGGTATTTGTCTGGAATTATTTCGATGAGTATGAGCAGCTTACAGGGACTTCGGAAGTTGTTTATGTGATTGATGCCAAGGGAGCTATTGAAGTGACCCACCATTTTAAAATGGCGTCGGATAGCCTGCCCGAAATTCCCCGCATGGGTATGACGCTGGTGATGCCCCGGGAGTATGATCGGATAAAATGGCTGGGACGCGGTCCTCACGAATCCTATCAGGATAGGAAAACGGCAGCTTTTGTGGACGTTTGGTCAGGTTCGGTGGCTGACCAGTATCAGGCCTACCTGCGGCCACAGGAGAATGGAAATAAAACCGATGTCCGCTGGATGAGCATTACCAATGAAGCGGGTGTTGGTTTGCTTTTCGAAGGAACACAATTACTGGAAGTTTCTGCACATCATAATTCGATGGAAGACTTTGAATCTCCTGTCAATTCTGATTATGCAAAAGTTGAACACCCTGATGGACACCGGCACACCACAGATGTTGTTCCTCAGGATTTTACTTCTGTGGACATTGACCTCATGCAGATGGGTGTAGGTGGCGATAACAGCTGGGGTG
>NZ_JADQBH010000037.1 GCF_016278715.1 Marinilabilia sp.
TTCATCGAACGTTTTAAGTTCTCTGTTTTCAATCTTTTCGATTAATATCAATACTTCTTCCTTGGGCACAACAAGACCCGCCATATCTATCCAGTCACCGGTTCCTTCTTTCGTATCCGGGTTAAGTGCTTCCTGAAGTTCTTTTAAGTTGGAAAACTCACCTATTTCCAGCTTTTTGAGCAACCCGTTTCCCAGAAATTTCAATATGCCGATTTCATACATCCCAATGCCCCGATCGAGGGCTTTTCCTTCAATTTTCACGCTGTTGTACATGAAATACTCTGAAGTAATTCCTGAGGTTTCTTTTAGTGTTTGCAGGGTTAGTTTTCCTTTAATCATTTTCTCAACCGAGTAGGGACTGAGCAGGTTAAAGGTGATAAAATCCAGTTGGTTTGGGTCCTTTCGTTTGTCACGGCCCGGCCATTTTCTGGCATCACGCATGGTTCCTATACTGCGTAGGTTAACCCCTGGCGCCAGATAACTTTCATCGTGATTTTCTATCAGATAGGAAAATGGAAAATTGGAGGTGTCGGGGTTCCTGTAATGACGGCCCATTACTAACGAAAAAGGGCCGATCTTAGCGGGCCACAGCAGATAAGAATCACTGGTAGTTTTACTTCCCCTCTCAATTATTCCCTGGTGTACAGGCCCCAGTTTGTACATGTGATTGCTTTGGTTGGAGCCACTGCCGGCATTCAGAAATGAGTAATATCCGGCAATCAGGAGTGTCGATTTATGGTGAGAAACCGTGTAAGGCCCGGCAAAAATGGAACATGCTTCTCCATGAAATCCCTGGCAGTTGGCAAAAAAAGCCGAGTTCTCAGCTGAATAGTGCTTGCCCAGCGTGCATCCTTGTCCTATGAAACACTTCGATATGAGGGTGGCATCAGTAATTTCCGACCCACTGGCTGCCACAAAATCCTCTGCAATAACGCCCGGGCCAAAGTAAGAGGGATGTTTTATGGAACTGTTGATAGTTCCGTTGACCAGGCGGTATATCCCTTCTACTGTTGCGCCGGGTCCAATATTAACATTCAGAATAGTTCGGGAGTTGATGAGCCTCGCATTTTCTGAAACACATCCTTTTTCAGATTGAATATTGTTGCAATATTGTTGCACCATGTCATTGAGTTTCTCAATGAGCCTGGGACGGTGACGATAAAATGCCATCAGATAGGCAGTGTGGGCAGATAATTCGTTGAATATGGCTACTTCCCGACCGCCGGCTTCATTCAGGACAGCAATTTTCTCGCCGTTTCCAAAGGTGGAATTACCTTCTGTGGTTAGTGAATCCACATTTTCAATGATTACATTATCGCCAATAATGTAGTTGGCAATTTGATTCCTCACCTGACTGATGTAAACATTATCGCCAATTTCTGTATTGTGAACAGTGGCATAAGAGATGCCTGCATGTTTTATGACTCCGCCCGGAAAGGTGAATTCGCGGTTAAAGGCTCCCAGCCTGTTTTTTCCACTAAAATTGGTGTGACGAATAAAAGCGGGATTGAAACCATCTTTAACCTGAATGTCTGACCAGTCTGCACAGCAGCAATCCTGTGCTTCCAGTTTCTTTATCTCGTCCGGTTTCAGGTTTCTGTATTCTCCCATAATTTGTTTGTTTAGGAAAGATTTTATACACCGATATCAGGATATATTATTTAATCGGCTTTATCTCTTAGTTTTGGTTGAAGGCTACAACAATTTTGAATCTTAAATTTAAAATTGTGTATAAACCTTTGTGGTTCAGCTCCTTTTTGTTGGTTAATGTTTCTTGCGTGGTTTCATTTCTTTTATGTAATTGCGAATTTATGAAGAAAAACTCATAAATGCATAAAAAAACCTGAACCAAAGTTGGCACAGGCTTTTTTAGTGATTCGATATTATTAATTACAATGTACCGCTAATCATAAAAGTTGCAGCAAAAGCCAAAATTGCATACAATTCGGGGAATACGGCGAGTACCAAAGTACTGCCAAAAACGTCGTGTCCTGAACCGATACCTGCAATACCATTCGCGCAAACCTGTCCCTGACGAATTCCGGATAAGAGGCCTACTATTCCCATTGCAATACCTGCACCCAAAACGGCTGCACCTTGAACGGCAGTGATATCAGGTCCCAAAACTCCTGTTCCTGAAATAACGAAGTATCCTGCAAACCCATAGAGTCCCTGTGTCCCGGGGAGCGCGCTTAATACCAGATAATTGCCGAATGCATCACTGTTCTTCTTCATTGCGCCCAAAGCGGCATTTCCACCATACGATACACCGTAAGCACTGCCAGCTCCTGCCAGCGCAATCATAATACCAATGCCTATATAGGCCAATACAATTGGAGTCATATTATTCAAATTTTAAGGTTATTACTTTTTTTTGATTATTGTACTTTTTGAAAAGGTCTGTATTCTTTTCCGCCTCCTATGAAACCTGCATTTTTATAAAATTCAACAAAGGTCAGGCGCAAAGGGTGCACAAATGAGCCCAGTCCCGACATAAAGATATTAATTCCATGACCGACCAGCAATATGATAAGAGTAATGAGGATTCCTATTACCGGAACGTCGGGCGCCATATCAAATGCCAACTGATTGAATACCTGACCGAGGATGGCACTGGCAAGCCCCAGAGCAAACAGGCGAATATAGGACAATAAATCACCAACGACGCCTGTTACCATGTTGTAAGTATCCCACAAGCCTGCTCCAATATTAACAAAAACATTGCGTTTGGGGTGGTTGAATAGCAGGATTCCCAAAGCGGATAAAACCACAAAGGTCATGTGCACCGTTCCGAAAAATAGTCCCTCTTCCGGGGTCTTCTGATCCAGGTAATAAAAGATTCCGGAAGATACGATTAAGATAAACCAGCCCCAGGTGGCAAAAGAGTAACCGATGCCGTGCTGTATTGTCTGGTTGATCCCTTTGAGTATCATGCCAAAAAGAATCTGTACAGCACCAAAAATTAGGGCCAGATTAAACAACTGATCGTTGTCCAGGAACATGTTTTTTGCATCCGCTAAAAACGATGGTGGATTTTCAATTAGGTTCATGCCAAAGAAGGTGCCTGTGATAACCCCAAACAAGACTGTTGCCAGACCCAGAAACTGTACCAGTGTGAGGATGGGGCGCATCTTCTTTTTCGCCTTTGGCTTGTATATTGTCGCAGCAAAAACCAGCAGCAAACCATATCCGGCGTCGCCCAGGCAAAATCCGAAGAACATCATAAAAAATGGGGCAAAAAATGGTGTCATGTCCATTTCCACATAAGCAGGGAGGGAAAACAGCTTGCTCACCGGCTCAAACAATCGTGCGAAACGATTGTTTTTTAAAAGTATGGGTGGCTTTTCATGGTTCTTCGCTGGTTCTTTGATGTAATAGAGGTCCTGCGAATCCACCTGTTGTTCCAGTTCCTCTGTTCTAACCTTCGGAATCCATGCCTCCACCAGTCTTATCCTGCCTTCAACTTCTTCAAAGGTCTGAAATCTTACATTTAACTCAGATGCCTGTTCTTTCAGGTTGTTTTGATAGTTTGTAAGGATTTGAATGTCTTCTATTGCAATTTGGTCGAGTTCTGCTTCCAGCGAATCGATTTCTTTTTGCGTAGAAGAAATCTCTTTTCTAACCTCCTCAAGAGTGTCTTCCGGCAAGGTTATTTCATCCACCTCGGCCATTTCTTCCGGAAGTTCCCTGTTGTCTGCATCGGCAACCCAAACAAAGAAACTGTACCCATCGGTCTCGGAAATTAAATCAACAGGGTACTTTTCTGTCCATGCAACATCGTATTTTGTTTCGGGACAAATATGATAACGAATGTTAATACCTGCTGCCGAGAGGTTCTGGATAACATCTCTGGAGAAATCACCCCAGGGCTCCAGTTGTTTCTCCTCTTTATAAAGAGATGACAGGTGTTGCCTGGTTTGTTCCAAATTACTTTCAATTTCTTTGATGCGGTCGTTGAGTTTCTCACCCGAAGTCTGAGTAATCTTGCCTGCATCCTCTCCGTTCTTATTCTTTTTGCGTACTTCGAGGGCTTTAATGGTTTTGGACAAATCGCTGATCTTTCGGTATAGTTCCTGCATCTCCGGAGTTGGTTCTTCCTGATGTTCTACGATATGGGCCACCCCAAGGTCTTTGAGTTGCTCCAGGAAACCATCGTAGTCGGCATGAAAGACCAGAAACGAATATTTAAACATTGGTACTATCATGACGTCACCTCCATCTTTTCTTGTCTTGTTTTAACAATCTTCTGTGCAGCTTTCGACAGGTTTTCCTTGTCTTCCAGGAAGCGTTTGATTTTTCGGATGGCATCCTGAAATCCAGGAATCTGAACCTTTTCGTAAAGGTTTACTTTCTGTGTGGTCTTTTTCCTGGCAAAATCCAGCAGATCCATTTTGCGTTCGAAGACTTCTCTTTCCAGGGCAATATGCACCAGCTTTTCCAGAATTGCCACTCCGTCGGGGAACCAGCTTGGCCGTTCAAACATATTATAATCACGTACTTCAAAATTCACCGTGTCCAGAATAGGAGTCTGAACACCGGCAATTTTTTTGGAAGTAAGCTCTACTCCGCTGATGCTAACCAGTGAAGGGTCGAATTCGCCCCACAAGCGCATCATATCATCGTAGAGACGGAGTTCCTCTTTCAGGGCCTTGTCGAGTTCGGCAGCTTTGTCCTTCGCTTTTTTTACTTCCGCGCGCAGGGCAGACTCCTTGTTTTGGAGGGTCGGCAATGCACGCTCTCGAACCTTAAGCTGCTTGGCAAGGGACTGTTGAGATGTTTTGTTATATTGAAATTTAATGGCCACGTTACTCCTTTTTTTGTTAGAAAATGACTGCCTGATTGGTGTTTGTGAAACAGGCAAGCCGTTTTGACCTTTTACCAAAAGGATTTTTTAATCCGTTCAATTTGGGATATGTTGCATGCCAGAATTTATTTTCTAACTTCCAACTTTCAACTTTTTCCCGGCTACTCTTTCCAATACTTATCAGCCATTTCTTTTTTGAGGCCTACTTCTGCTTTTGAAAAATGTTTGCCAAAAAGTTCCCATCCGATGTCGAGCATTGTATCGGTGTCCACATTTACATCGATGGCCAAAAGTTTCTCTGAATAGGATTTTGCAAAGTCCAGTGTCCGCTCGTCATAATCGGTCAGGTCGAAACCATTCTCCATTTTGGTGCGGGCATTGGCAGCATCGGCGTAAAGACGAATCGCGGCGTTCATGACCTGGGGATGGTCTTCACGTGTTTGTTCGCCAATAACCAGCTGTTTCAGACGAGACAATGAACGGAACGGATCCACGATTACTTTACCAATGTCGGTATCACGACGCAGGAATAACTGCCCTTCGGTTATGTAACCGGTGTTATCGGGGATGGCATGGGTGATGTCGCCACCCGAAAGTGTGGTTACTGCCACTATGGTAATAGAACCTCCTGTTGGAAACTGTACCGCTTTTTCATAAATCCGTGCCAGGTCCGAATAGAGGGAACCGGGCATACTGTCTTTGGATGGGATTTGGTCCATCCTGTTGGACACAATACTCAAAGCATCGGCAAAAAGTGTCATGTCGGTTAGCAATACCAGCACACTTTCATCCTTGTCAACGGCAAAATACTCCGCAGCAGTAAGAGCCATGTCGGGAACCAACAGGCGTTCTACCGGGGGATCTTCTGTGGTATTAACAAAACTAACGATTCGGTCGAGGGCTCCGGCGTTGTCGAAAACCTGCTTGAAAAAGAGGTAGTCGTCGTTTGAGAGTCCCATTCCTCCGAGGATAATCTTATCGGCTTTGGCCCTGAGTGCCACACTGGCCATTACCTGGTTGTATGGCTGATCACTGTCGGCAAAGAAAGGAATTTTCTGACCCGAAACAAGGCTGTTGTTCAGGTCGATACCTGCAATGCCAGTGGCGATGAGTTGGGATGGCTGGTCACGACGTACTGGGTTGACTGATGGCCCCCCAATCTCCCGGATTTCTCCTTCAATTTCGGGACCACCGTCAATGGGTTGCCCGTAAGCATTGAAAAACCGTCCGGATAGTTCATCACTTACTTTTAACTGAGGAGGATTGCCGAGAAATGTTACTTCAGCATTCGTTGGGATGCCTTCAGTCCCCGAAAAAATCTGCAATACAACCTGGTCGCCCACGATTTTTACTACCTGGGCCATCCGACCGGCCACCACGGCCATCTCATCGTATCCCACATCCTGGGCTTTTAGTGACACGGTGGCTTTGGTAATATTGGTCAGTTTGGTATATACTTTTTGAAATGCCTGACTGCTCATATCTTTTAAATCTGAATTGTTTTTAATTAGACAGCTTGTGCTTCTTTAGTTTCCATGGAAAATTCTTTGAGCATCTCTTCCAGCTCTGTTTCAAAGTTTTTGAATTTTTCCGAATCAAATTCCGAGTAATTCATCTGCTTCAACTGGTTGATAAGTCGTTTAAAGAATTCCCCAACCTGTTCAAAATTTTTGAATTCAAACTCTGCGTCAGCAATACTTAAAACTTTTTCGAGCATATATTTCTGACGTTCGAGCGGGGTGGAAGCATCAATCTTGTCAAAAGCATCCTGCTGTAGCACAACAAAGTCAATCAACTCAGCCTTCCAGAAGCGCTGGTGAAAATCAATGGGTACACCATCATCACCTAGAATATTTATCTGTTCGTCGGCTTCTTTTCCGCTGAATAATATGTCTTTGGCTTTGAGTACATTGTCCAGCCAGTTTGCGCCCATGTTTTTTCCTAGAGACTCCTGAAGCTCCGGGTATTCCAGATATTTGGAATAACTTTCGATGGGGTCAATGGCAGGGTAGCGCTTACTGTCTGCCCTGTCCTGTGACAATCCGTAGAAGCAGCGGGCTGCTTTGCGGGTATTTTCGGTTACCGGCTCTTTCAGGTTACCACCAGCAGGTGAAACGGTTCCTATAAATGTGATGGAGCCGGTTTTCTCATTGTTTAGATAAACATACCCTGCACGTGAATAGAAATTGGAAATAATGGCCGATAAGTCCATGGGATATGCGTCGGGTCCGGGAAGTTCTTCTAGACGATTGGACATTTCCCGGAGCGCCTGAGCCCATCGTGATGTGGAGTCGGCCATCAGCAATACTTTTAGTCCCATGGCCCGATAATATTCACCCAGTGTCATGGCCGTATAAACCGATGCTTCACGTGCCGCTACCGGCATATTGGAAGTATTGGCTATGATGGTGGTCCGCTCAATCAGTTTTTTACCCGTCCGCGGGTCGTCCAACTCGGGGAACTCTTTAAAGATTTCCACCACCTCATTGGCTCGCTCACCACAGGCGGCAATAATTACAATATCGGCCTCAGCCTGTTTTGAAATAGCATGCTGCAGAACGGTTTTTCCTGTACCAAAAGCTCCTGGGATAAATCCTGTTC
>NZ_JADQBH010000268.1:0-24880 GCF_016278715.1 Marinilabilia sp.
AGATAGTGTTGCATTGCTCCTGGTATTTTCCAAATCGAAGGTATTTACCTTATTTAATTGTATTTAATTTCTGCTCTCCATAAATGAAGAACCGTTGCAAAAACGTTTGCAGCGGTTTTTTTCTTTTTTGAAGAAATTTTAATGACGAATCCATTTTGCGGAAAACTTTTTTTTTATACTTTTGCACCGCCTCACAGGGAAAGTCCGACAGGTACAAATGTTTGGAAATTATTTCCGAGGATTTATTTACATAAAACTAAACGCGAAAATAGCTCAGTTGGTAGAGCACGACCTTGCCAAGGTCGGGGTCGCGGGTTCGAGTCCCGTTTTTCGCTCAAAAAGAAAAATTGATGATTGATGTTGCCGATGTAGCTCAGTGGTAGAGCGCTTCCTTGGTAAGGAAGAGGTCACGGGTTCAACTCCCGTCATTGGCTCAAAAAAGCCCTCGTGTTTTGCGAGGGCTTTTTTTTAACCTGATTTTTTCAGAAATTTTCGTTATGGGATAGTCAAAAAAGCATGATATACAGCCGCTCACAGACAAAAATGATTTGAGAATGATTGTTGTGTTTGCAGGTGTCTGAGCATTGCAATAGATTAATTGTGAACGTTGTTTAGCGAAGTCAAATCAATCGGTTTAATATCTTTGTTTGATGATTTTTAGTCTGTGAACCTGCCCGGTTTCCGATTGGAGGATCATCATATATATTCCTGGGGAGTAATCTGAAAAGTCCCACTCTGCCAAATCTCCTCCTTTAATCTGTTTTTGCTGGATTTGCTTTCCTGTCAAATCAAATATAGTTGCCTTAAAAAAACCATTGGGTAGATGGTGAATGGTTGCCTTTTCCTTAACCGGATTTGGAGATAATGTGATTTCCTGATTAACTTTTTCTTTGATACTGGAATTTACAACCGCCATAATAACTTCAATTGTTTTGTCTGAGGTGGCATCAACTGTATCCTGGTAATCGTTGAAATTCAATGCGGAAACAATATATTCCATCCCGTTTTGTTGAGGGGTTTTGGTGAAAGTGACCACCCCGTTTACATCAGTTGTTTTGGATTCATTGTTAAATGTTACCACCGCTCCTTCAAGAAGCGACCCGATATTATCTTTAACCACAAATGACATGGTATATCCTGTTTCAACCCATATAGCATTGGAGAACTCCGACTCCATATTGGCATAGGGATATATTGCCTTGACTTTATATTCATAATCTGCAAGGTCGGGAGCCAAATCGCTGTACGAAGTGTTGGAAAATCCTTTTTTTCTTCCTATTTCGATGTTGTCGCGGAAAATGGCAAACTCAATGTTTCCGGAATAAAAAACAGGACTGCTCTCCGCATTTTGAACTCTGTTTGCCTTTGGGCGTCTGGCGGTTGTCACGGAATTTGCTCTGGGTGTTTTCCGGAGCTCTCCCGGCGCTTGGATTACAGGTATGGGGTCAGTCTGGAGAGCACCTAACGGTGGCCCAACCCAAAGGTTATCCAGGAGCAACATAAAAGTATTTGTTCCTTTGTTCTGAATCGCGACTTCCACATTTTGTCCTAAATATGAAGAAAGGTCATATTCAAACCGATTCCAGGACACGGGAACAGAGAAATCTCCGCCTGATAAAGAACTCCAGGTTGTTTGTCCCTCGGGCCTTATCTTCACTTCGATGATCTCATTTCCCCAAAAATAAGTTCCGTCTGTGGTAGCCAGAGATCTTGCAACAAGCGAGAAATAGTCACCTTCTTTTACTTTAAACAGCGGAGAAACCAGCCAGTCGTCACTTTGTATATTTTGCGCAGCAAAGGCAGCAAGCACTTTGCTTCCCGACCATGCGGTGATGTCGTATTCCATTTGCAGTATGTGTTCATCGTAAACATCCATGACCATAAATGCAAGTGGCTCCTGTTCGTGGGGCCATGTAATTGTTTGTATGCCCCAGGTGTCGGTCAGGTCCCTGTCCTCAAAGGTCCACCCGTTGATGCTGGTTGAGTAGGTTTGATAGTTTTCAAAGTTCTCATTGATGACGGGCTCCCATTTCAGGTCAATATTTTTATAGTCCTCTGTGGCTGTCAGGGATGCCGGAGCCAGCGCTGTAAAAGGCAGGAGGCTGAGACTGATGGTTTGCATGGAGGAAGGAATAAACCTGGTTGATTTCCCATAAAATCCATTACCTGATACATCCACATGGGTAAACTGAGTGCTGTGAATAACAGGGCTACTTATTTCTCCGGTGGCATCAGTAAACAGTGTGTCTCCCTCAAATACGACCATCGCATTATTGATGGGATTTGAATCTGCGTCTTCAACAGAAAAGGTGATGTCGTAAATGTTGGGTTCTGTTGAAATGGTATGAGAAGCCGGATTATACTGATAGCATAAATCTGTTTGGTAATATTCGTAAAACTGAAGATAGTAGTCCGATGTATGTTCCAGCCCTGAAACGGAAACCTGAGTTCCGGTTCCGTTGTATAATATATGACTGTTGTTCCCGATATTGTCTCCGATTCCAAAGGTTGCATCTGCTGTGTAAGCCGTTCCGCTATTGGGAAGATCAACTATTTCAGCGTCTTTACGTGCTACAACCAGAATGGCATCACCATTGCCCCGGGTCCAGGACAAATCAGCGGAAGTTTTGGTGATATTGGATGCCATAATGTTGGTGACCGGCACATCCGGTTTGACCTGACATGGTGTGCTGTTAACGACCTCCACCACATCCACGCCTATTCCATATCCATAGTTAGAGGTTCCTTCAAATGCAATTTCACAAGGCTCTGAATAGGGGATTTGCAGGTTTCTGGCAGTCCATTGAGCGACGTCCCCTGTATAATGGGCGAGCTCTTCCCATATTCCTGTACTTAATGGACGAACCAGTACTTTCAGTTCGTCTTGTTCAGTCTCCCAGAGGGGTTGTAGGTGTCTGAATTTTAGCGTGTATATCTGCCCGCTTTCTAAACTAAAAACAGGGGATATGAGCCTGGTGGTCTTGGCAGTAAAGCTTTCCTGGAAAAAGGAGGCATACACACTACCTGAGTAGGCAGATACAGGCTTTTCATTGATATAAAGATTGTTGGTGGTCCAGGGAGTGGTTCCGGATATGAGCTCCTGTCCCCAGTTTTGAAGCCCTGTTTCGAAATCGTCCAGCCAGGGGAATGATGAAACAGGAGCAGGTTTTGTTGTAGCCCTGCTTTTAAGACTTTGAGAGTAGGAAGTGCCTTTGTCACTCCAGATGGCGTAGTAATATGCAGAGGCCGGATTCAGGTTGTTATGGATGAATTCCTGAACCGCATTACCGTAATAGAGCACTGTTCCACCACCGGCTATCACATCACCCGCGTTGTAGTTAGTTCCTTCGACGGGTGTTCCAAAGGCGTCGGATGAGTTCCATGCCAGCAATACCGGAAGTTCCAAACCGGCTGCCGAACCCGGTGTCCAGTTTAGTGATATGCTTTGTTCATCAGTGGCAACGGCTGTAAATGTTAGTGGAGAACCATCCTGAAAAGACATATAGTCAAACGAAATGGTTCCGTTGATGTGTGAGATGTTGGTTATGCTGCGATTGAACCCTCCACCATCCCAGGTTGTCATTGCAGGGTCACTGGTATCTGTTAGTTCGGTTACATTGGCTGTTCCGGGAAAAGGACACGAGGCATCATTGATGGTATGGTTGGCAGCGATGGGGTAAAACCCCTGGTGCGCATCGATATTTATGGTATTTGAAGGTCTTCTTTGATTTATTAAATCTTCATCGGCATGGTAAACGATCATTCCACTCGAATAGATGTAGGAATCAAAACCTGTTTTTTGACGGTTTTCAATCAACAGATATTCATTGTCTATCGGACTATTGACCCTTAATATAGTGGTTGACGCAAGGACAGGCTCCAGGGTGATGGGGGCAGGGGCATCAATGACGGTTACATCTACCCATCCCAGATCCGCTTTGGAAAAGGGATTGTGATGGGCCGGGGACGATCCATAGGGAGATCCGTTGTAGGTTCCTCCGGCCATAATGTCCCATCGGCCGGTTCCATCATACTGCCCGTTTGTTGCTTCGTCAATATCATAAAAATCGGGAAGGCCCAGATTGTGACCAAACTCATGGCACATTACACCGATGGTGTTTATCTCGGCAGACACATTACGCAGTTCCGGCTGAATGGTGTATTGATCTATTATCACTCCGTTGAATGTTCGTTCAGAAGTGCTGATTCCTGCCGATGAAAATGAGTAGGAGTGAGACCATATATCGTTTTCATTGCCTGTTACCTCCTGTCCTGTTCCCTGATGAATAATGGATATTCCTTCAACTACTCCGTCTCCGTCATTGTCAAATTGAGAGAAATCAATTCCGTTGGCGGCTGCAGCCTGAATGGCATGCAGTGCGAATTCGCTCCAATTGGCTTCCGGGCCATAATAATCATGGTTCCCGGGTACGGTTATCCAGTTGCTAACGGTGGTGCTAATGCTCAGAGCCCCTCCACTGACTTCTTCATAATAGTCCTTAAAACTCCCTGAGCCATTGTAGCCTGAGAGATTCATGAAATCATCAAATTTGGCCTGGGGGTAGATTGGTGAGGTATCAGAAAAATTTACTAAAAGCAAAAGCAGATTGGGATTTCCGGATGAGGGGTAGTAGGTGCTCATGGTGCTGCTTTTTAGAGCACTGGTATATTTTTCTTTCCTTTTTTTCAGAATTTCCTTTCGTGAAACTCCCATGTTTTTTGGTATGGACGAAAGGAATGCTTTTTCTGAAGCGTCTCTTTGGTTGGGATTGGAAGCCCTTATACCAGAGGATACAATCCCGCCCGACTTTAGTTGAGTGGCATATTCAAAAAATCCGTTGTTATTTTTTACAATTCGAAACCCGTCTCCGGTGGTCATCCAGTTGTACCATTCATCTCCATGTTGACGTATTATCAATACAGAACCATCGGGTTGTGTGATTTCCTGAGGATGTGGAAATGCACCAACCGGAAATGCCGGGGCTGAAGAAATAAACAACTGAATAAAAATCAATAATAATGTGAAAACAACAAACTTGTTTTTGGTAAAGATCTCCCCCATGTTCTTTTTTGCTTGACTAATTGAATAAATATTTTGTGTTTTTTTGAAGTAAATACTCAAGGTATAAACTTTTTAAAACCATTACATGAGTGTAGGATAAAAAGATGTATTTTTGTCAAAATCAAGGCGTTTAAAATTTTTGTGCCGGAGTTAACTAATTGTTAATGAGGATTCAAAATTCTTCAACAACGATGAGTTTGGTAATATAGATGCTTTTTAAACTGGGCTCATCAAATATATACCTTTGTAAACGAATTAGCGCAAAAAAAGTTCCAAAAGCTAATTGAGCGTAGGGAGATTTAATTGAAATAGGGGAAACCGGATGTTATCAAAACTTAAGAGCACCACTTTTTTAGCTGTTTTGGCTTGTTTGCTATGGTCCACGGCATTTGTAGGGATTAAAATAGGACTGGAGTATTCTTCTCCTATGCAGTTTGCCGGAACCCGCTTCTTTCTTTCTGGTTTAATGATTTTATCGTTGGTTGCTTCCTGGAAAAGGCTGTGGCTGGATATAAAAAGGCATTTTCGGGTTTTTCTGAAAATTGCTTTTTTTCAGACTTTTGTGTTGTATACCCTTTTTTATCAGGGTATCAACCTGGTCGAAGGGGCCACTACAGCTATTATTATTGGTTCTCAGCCGCTATTTACGTCTTTGGTGGCCCATATTACCATGAAAAATGACCTCCTGACCCTGCGTAAGTTCAGGACCATTGTTATTGGTATTTTGGGCATCGTATTGGTAGCTTTGGAAAAGGGGCTAAATCTTTCGGGTAACAGCTTGTACGGTCAGCTTTTGGGAATTGGTATGCTGGTACTGGCCAATCTGGCATCGGGATATGGAAATGTATTGGTCAGTAAGCAGAGCGAATTGAATATTTCGCCGGTGGGCCTGAGTTCAGTACAGTTAATAATTGGTGGATTGGGTCTGTTCGTGGTTTCCTTGTTTGTTGAGCCGTTCCATGGTTTTGTTTTCGAGTGGCCCTATTATGCTTCGCTTTTCTGGTTGAGTTTTTTATCTGCCGCCGCTTTTTCGCTTTGGTTTACCCTGTTGAACAGGCCGGGCGTAAAGGTCTCCGATCTGAACATCTGGAAATTTATTATTCCGGTTTTCGGAGCGATATTCAGCTGGCTCATTATACCCGATGAGGTGCCGACTGTTTTGCAAATATCAGGCATGGTTTTTATTGGGCTGTCTTTGATATTGTATAATTTTCAAAACCGAAAAAAGAAGTTTTAGATTCATTCAATCCTGTATTCCTCTGGTATCGTAGGGGATGAAAAAATAAAAGGTAGTTCCCTGTCCGGGATAGGATCGTAACGTAATATCTCCCCCAAGTGCGGGCAGGATGCTTTTTACAATGCTTAACCCAAGACCCATTCCGCCATATATTGAATCGGAGAAGTTTTCCGCTTTTCGAAATGGTTGAAATATATTTTTCTGCTCGCTCTCCGAAATTCCTATTCCTGTATCTTCCACGATAAATACAAGAACGCGATGCGGCGGATCCTGTATTTCCAGATTCGGAATAAATGTTTTCAAATCTTTCCCGCTGAATTTCTCGACAGAAAGCTTGATATACCCTTCGGAGGTAAATTTCAAAGCATTCCCCATCAGGTTAACAATAACTTGCCGGAGTCGGTGCTCATCGGTAAAGATAGATACCTCCTGCAGGGATTCCGATACATCTAGTATCAGCTTCAATTCATAGCTTTTCCGGGGCTGAAATTCCAGGGTTTTCATGATGCTGCTGAGGAACGGACCGAGTTTTACAAACTTATGATGCAGGCTCATTTGTCCGGTTTCTATTCGGCTGATGTCTATGATGTCGTTGATGAGCGCAAGTAAATTTTCCCCCGACTGTTGTATCATGGTGATGAATTCAGCTTTGTCATTTTCCGACAATTCCAGATTGTTTAGCAGGGTAGAAAAGCCCACAATGGCATTCATGGGAGTTCTGATTTCATGGGAAAGGTTGGCTAGAAAAGCTGTTTTCAGGCGGTCCGATTCTTCTGCTTTGATTTTGGCTTTTTCCAGGTCTGCAGTGCGCCGGGCCACCAGTTCTTTTAGATCATGCCGGTGAATCTCAAGTTCCTGGTTCTGAAGCATTACCTTGCCTTGGCTTTCTCTGAGTTCCTGTATTGCTTTTTGAAGATTTCGTGTTTTTTCGCGAACGAGACCCGCCAAAACAACTTTTTGACGTTTGAGCAATTTCATTCGCATCAGAAACACTCCAAGGATTAAAAAGAAAACGAATAGGCCGAAAGCCCAGATAAACCAACGCTTGTAATAGAAGGGAGCAGTTACCACGATGTGGAGTGTATCGCCTTCCTCATTCCATAGATCGTGATTGTTGGCCCCTTTAACTTTGAGTTCGTATTTGCCGGGAGCAAGGTTGGAATAAGAGATAATATGGGTGGCAGAAGCTTCCGACCATTCTTTATCAAATCCTTCCAGTTTCCAGGCGATCATGTTTTTTTCGGGATGGCTGAAGTTAAGCACAGAAACCTCAATGGAAAGATTGTCTCGTCCGTATGGAATTTCAATTGTGTCGGAGGTAACCTCTTCCACGTCAATGGCAATTTGCCCTCCAATCGTGCTGTTGGGAACTCCGGTATAATAACTTGAAATGTAAACCGGTGGTATGTAGTGGTTTAGTTGAATGTCTGTGGGGTCGAAAAAGACGAATCCATTGATACCCCCCATCATAATTTTCCCTTCCGGGGTGACATGAACAGCCCGTTCATTAAATTCCTGACAGAATGTTCCTTCATCTAATCCAAATTCATGCATCTCTTCCGTCTCTGGACTGAAACGGGTAATACCATAGTCGGTGGAAATCCATAAATTATTCATGCTGTCGGAACAAACGGCATAAGTATTGGTTGATAGTGTGTTGATAGCATATTCATCACTTAACTCAAGAGAACGGGTATTCAGTTGCAACAGGCCGCTGCCGAAAGTAGCCAGCCATATATAATCATCATTTTGTGCAGCCATGGAGAGTACATAGTTGCTGCGTGGGAGGCGCTGATTTTCTGAATTTTCGAGAAAAGCCGGAATTTTCTGAAATTTTTTTGTTTCTGTATCGAAATAGATGAGGAATTCGCTTTTTGTCCCAATCCAGCACTTTTTGTGTTGGTGTGTAAATACGATGTCAGTTACATTGACAAAGTTTGTTTCCCACTCTTTCAGAGGGAATGGATAGATGGTTTGGGTGCCGCTGATGGGATTGAAAATAACGATCCCTGCTTGCGAAGTTAGCCATATTCTATTATCCGGGGTTATGGCCAGGCTGCTGAAATTGTTGATGCGTAGGTCGCTGACGGAGTTGTTTGAAAATCTGTGCCATTTTAAACTGCCTCCTTCCAACTCTGTTTCCAGCAATCCGTTGGAGGTGGCCAAGAAAATTTTCCCGTTGAATTCTACTCCATCCATTACGATGTTTTGCTTTTTCCCGTAATCTGTATTCAGTATTCTCTCAAACCTTTGATTGGTTGCATTCTGTCTGAAGAGGCCATCCAGCGACCAAAACCAGATACGCTGAAGTGAATCTTCCATCAGAAAAAAGACGGAAGTGTTTTGTGCATTGGATAATCGACGCAGGTCGTAACTTTTGAAAATATGCTTTTGAAAATCAGTGGTGGACAACCCAGCGGGTGTGGCAGCGAATAAAACAGGTTGGTGACCATAAAATTCCAGGTCGTTAATTTGGTTATTCAGTAAATGTCCATCTTTTTCGGAGGCTGTGAAATGCTGAATATTCTTTCCGGATGCATCAGTTTTGAATATTCCGTTGTTGATGGTTCCAAGCCATACATCGTCGTTGTGATCTACCGTGAGACTGGTGATTTGCTGAGCTTCAGGGTTCGAAGTGAAAAGGCTTGGGGTCATGGTTTCCTCCTGCCATTCCCATAATTGGTTGTGGGTGGCCATCAGTATTTTTCCGGAAGAGAGTTGTGCAATATCCTTTATCCATTCTTCTTTTATTGTTCCGCTTTCAAGGGCTGGAATTTGTTTAATCAGACGTCCTTTTTCACTAAAAATAAAAAGGCCTCTGGTGGTTCCGGCATAAATACGGTTGTCAATTTTCTTACAATTAAAAGCCGAAAAGTTCTTCTCGCCCTCCTCGGTAATGATGCGTTCATGAGAGGTAACTTGTTTGTTTTTATCCAGATGCACCATTAAAAGACCCTGAAGACTGGTACCCAGAAGCAGAAGCGTGTCGTTGACTTCACAAATACTTACGATATTGTTTAAGAAACGATCCCCTTGTTTTTCGGATATTACGGGAAGCCAGGATTGAAATTGTGCAGTATTGAAGTCGAAAAAATTGAGCCCGCCGAAAACTGTACCAATCCACAGGCCGGAGCTATCAGCGGCTTGTTGTAAGGCACTTACATTGTTGTTGCTTAAAGAGAGGGAATCCTTTTTGTCGTTTTGGTATATGGATAAAACTGAACCATCCCATTTGTAAAGGCCTCCTGAAGACCCAAGCCAGACAAATCCTTTGGAATCAGTAGATATTGCACGAATATTTGACTGTACCAGCCCGTCCCTTCGTGTTAAATTATCAAAATAATTTGTTGAAAACGCGGGGTTATTTCCCCACATGGCATCAACACAAAACAAGAGAAGAAACACGCAAAGGGTCTGATGAATACGTGGTTTTTTTGGTTGGTTGTTCAGGGTCAAAATCATATAAATTTTTATAAATCAATCAAGATTGCCGGAACGTTAATGTACAAAAAAAAATTGATTTTTTAATGTTGGAAAATCAGGATAATTCAACTATTGTAATTCCGCTTCCTCCGTATTGTACGTGTTCATCATAATAACGAGAAACAAATGAGAGGGTTGCAATATGCTGACGAATTAATTCACGTAAAATTCCGGTTCCTTTGCCATGAAGTATCTTAACGGTTTCTGCACCACAGAGTAATGCTTCGTCCAGATGATTTAAAACCTTGGTTACCGCTTCCTCTGCCCGCATTCCGCGGACATCAATATCAGGGCTGAAAGAGAGTTTTTTGTCCCTCAGGCGGTCAGAATATCCTGTGCTACTGCTTGATGTACTTTGTCTGAGTGTTTTCTTGTATTCGTTTTTGCTGATGCGCTTAAGTCTTGCGGTTTTCACGGTTGTAATAAGTTGACCAAAAGCGACAATGGCCTCTTTCCCGTTTATTTGGATGATTTCTCCCGGCACACTTTGTCCTTCCAACAAGACGGCATCCCCGTTTTCGAGAGGTTTGTTTGCACTGCTTTTTTCAGCCTTTGGTTGTTGCTCGGTTGCCGAAGAGGTCTCACTTAGTTTGCTTGCTTTCCTGTTGGTTTGTCTGTTTTTTATTTTGTTGATTTTCTGATCCAGTTTCTTTTGCAGTGCCTCGTCAACTCCGGTTTGTTCAACTTGTTCTTTAAAATCGGTCAGGTTTTTTCGAAGCGATTTGGTTTTTTCTTTTTCTGCCTGCGCCTCTCTGATTTCTCTGATAGTTTTCTCAATTTCCCGGTTGGCTGCGGTTAAAATATTTTGGGCTTCCTTTTTTGCGGTTTCAAGAATAAGGGCTCGTTCGGTTTTAAGTTTTTTCAGGTCCTGTTCATAGCGGCTTGTGATGTTTTCCAGTTGTTTATCTTTTTCGCGCACCGATTGTCTTTTCTTTTCCCAGTAGCGTTTGTCACGAATAATTTCTCTCAGATGTTTGTCAAAGTTGATGTGTTCTTCGCCCAGCCTGCTTTGTGCTTTTTGCAGAATATCCTCCGGCAAACCTGTTTTTCGGGCTATCTCAAATGCGAATGAACTTCCCGGCTGGCCCATCTCCAGTTTGAAGAGTGGTTGGATGTGATGGGTGTCAAAAAGCATAGCTCCATTGATAATCCCTTCATTTTCAGAGGCAAAATGCTTCAGGTTGGTGTAGTGGGTGGTAATGACTCCGAAAACCCGCTGCCTGTTGAGTTGTTCCAGTACAGCTTCTGCAATGGCTCCTCCCAGCATGGGTTCGGTTCCGGTTCCAAATTCATCAATCAGCAATAGGGATTTGTCGTCACAGTGACGGATAAAATTTTTCATGTTGAGCAGGTGGGAGCTGTAGGTACTAAGGTCATTTTCTATGGATTGCTCGTCTCCAATGTCCATGAATATACTGTCAAAAAAACCCATGCGAGAGTTCTCACTAACGGGAACGGGGAGTCCGCACTGAAGCATATACTGTAAAAGACCTACCGTTTGAAGACAGACTGATTTTCCTCCGGCGTTGGGACCCGATATCAATAATATACGTTGTTCCTCATTTAATTCGATGTCCAACGGTACTACCGGTTTATCTGCGGCTTTGTTTTGCAGATAGAGCAATGGATGCATTGCGTTCTCCCAAATAAAGGACGTTTGATTCTGAACCTTTGGAACTGTTCCTGCAATTCGCTGTGCAAACCTGGCCTTGGTTCTGATGAAGTCCATAATACCCAGAAATCTGAAAGCATAGAGCATCTCTTCCATGTAGGGACGGAGAAAGAGAGACAGGTCGGAGAGAATCTTTACCAGTTCTCTGCGTTCGGCATAACTAAGTTCCCGTATTTCGTTGTTTATTTCAACGATTTCGGTGGGTTCGATGTAGGAGGTTTTTCCGGTGGCTGACTCATCTTGCACAATACCTGAAATTTTGCGCTTGTTAGCCGATAACACAGGGATAACAGCACGTCCGTCTCGGATAGAAACGCTGGCATCCGGGTCTACAATTCCTTCCTGCTGAGCTCTTTTCAGAATGGCTGTCATCTTGCCTGAAATACTGCTCAGCTTTGCTTTCATTTCGCGTCGAATCCTCATTAAGTCAGGTGAGGCATTGTCACGAACCTCGCCATGCTTGTTAATGATGGTATCAATTTTATCCAGGACAGCCGGATAAACCATTACCGGTTCGGCAAGCTGATAAAGCGCCGGAAATTTCTCCTTTTCTTTAGACTCGATGAACCGGAGAATATCGCGAACACTCCCCAGTGCTCTTCGCAAATCGAAAAGTTCATTTACTTCAAGAAACAAACCTTCTACCCGCAATTTTTTCAGTGGTTTTCGCAGATCAAAGAAATTGCTGGCAGGCATTTCCTGACCGTCGTCTGCAACGTGCATCATTTCATGAGTCTGTTGCAACCAGGTTACCACATTTTCATACTGATTCGAGAATGTCATCTTTTTTGCCCGCTCGCGCCCCATTTCGCTCAGACACCCATCAATGATGAATTCTCTTATTTTGTTGAAGTATAATTTTTGTTCAAATGTATCGGGATATATCACAATATTCTGTTTTGATGCAAAATTAAGTAAAAGATTGAGCAGTTCATGTACTGCCATCTGTTTTGTGATTATAAAATACTGATATAATTCATGTAGCACACCTTAAAAACCCTGAGAATCGTCTGTTTTTTTGAAAATGTGACAGCCTAAATTAGCACCCCAATTCAATAGTTATCTTTTATTAAAAACAGGAAAAAGAGATGGGGCCAATAAGTAAGCTCAGGGAACGTGGATATCTGGAACGCCGGCGATACGAGGCGGTGGTGTTTTTGTTGTTTTCAGGTTTGTTTTTCGGATATCTGGGTAATCAGATGGGAATGGCTAATTTATTGAACACCTTGATGCGAACGGCGCATGATCTTTTGATGAATACGGTTTTGTTTATTCTTGGAATAACTGTTCTGACCGGCGCTTTGGGAAAATTAATGATTGAGTTTGGAGTGGTTCGACTGCTGGAGTTCTTGCTTGCTCCTTTAATGCGTCCGATATTTAAACTACCCGGGGTAGCTTCCCTGGCCGGTCTGATGACTTTCTTTTCCGACAATCCCGCGATTATAAGTCTGTCGAACGACAAGCATTTCAATCGGTTTTTTAAAAAACGTGAATTACTTTCGTTGACGAATTTCGGAACTGCTTTTGGCATGGGCCTGATTGTTCTTGCTTTTATGAGTAGCCTGGGCTTTTTCAAAGGGGCCATGATTGGTTTGGTGGGGGCCATTGCAGGAGCTGTTGTCAGTACCCGTTTGATGCAATATCTTCTAAGAGGTCTTCTGGAGGGAGATGATGAGATTTCTGTGAAAGATGGCAATATCGAAAAGGTACGTTTCGATTCAAAGGGGCCGGTATTTCAAAGGTTCTTAAATGCTATTCTGGATGGGGGGAAATCCGGTGTTGATCTGGGGTTGTCAATAATTCCGGGAGTTCTGGTGATAAGTACCTTTATTATGGTTGTTACTTTTTCGGTGAGCGATCCGGCTGTTGGTTATCAGGGGCTGGCTTATGAAGGAGTGCCCCTATTGCCACACTTTGCAGGTTACTTCTCATGGGTATTTGAGTTTTTGTTTGGTTTTGAACATCCGGAACTAATTGCTTTTCCCGTGACTTCTCTGGGGGCTGTTGGAGCGGCGTTGTCGATGGTGAAAGCGTTCGTGGCTCAGGGGATAGCAGGGGGGAACGAGATAGCTGTTTTTACTGCAATGGGTATGTGTTGGAGTGGTTATTTGAGTACCCATACGGCAATGCTTGACACTTTGGGATATCGTGAATTGACTTCAAAAGCCCTGCTGGCTCACACTATGGGAGGGATCGTGGCTGGTATCCTTGCGCACTTAATTTTTATGATGGTAAGTTATTTTGGGGTTTGAGTCTTTGTGCCACCGCATCTTTACGTTTAGACTTTCTTTATCGACTATTTGGGAGCCGATTAAACTTTCAAATATTTGAAAGTTTTTGCAGAAGCTGGTCAAAAACAAGGAGAAGCCCAACTGCCAGTGTGGCCCCTAAAACCAGTAGATGAACGGGTTTAATCCATGAATAGAGAGACTGGAAGGTTCCTCCCAGGTTATTGATCCATTGAAAATGACTTTCTCCGGTAAAGAGTCCTGCGTCATAAATAAAACCAAGTGCAAAAAGTACCAACACTGCCGGAACTATCCACCAGCGATTTTGTTTGTCCACGATAGGCTGGTAAAAATGGGGTTGAGAAACCCAGTCGGCCATGACCTTATTCATTACCCGACGGTTGAAATCGTCAGAAGGAATTTGCTCCGGATGGAATTCGGCTTTGAAAAGGTCTCTGATTACCTGCTCTTCTTTTTCTTCTCTATATTTTTTCATGGCATTTTTTACTTTTAAATAAGAGAGTCTACCTCCTTTTGGAGCATCGATTGCAATATTTTAAGAAGGTTCTGTCGAGCCCGGAAAAGTTTAACTTTTACATTCGAAGGTGACAATCCAGTGATTTCTGCAATCTCTTCCACTTTTTTCTCTTCGTAATAAAACAGCGTCAGGAGGTTGGCTTCATCTCCTTTTATTTTTTTCAGCCCTTCTTTTAAATATTTGCTCCTGTCGCCCGCTAAAAGAATGTCACCGGGTGTCTCATTCTCAGGAAATTGGGTTGGTATGGTCTCGAAAGAGACTTCCTTGTTTTTGGCTCTCCGGAGTTTGGATATTGCCTGACGATAAGCGATTCTGTATATCCAGGTTGAAAAAGAGGAGCGTCCTTCAAAAGTATCCAGAGCTTTGTAGGCTTTAAAAAATGCATCCTGTGCCACCTCTTCTGCATCTGATTCATTTTTCAGAATCTGTAATACCAGCGTATATACCATTTTACGATACTTATCGATGAGTACCGAGTAAGCGCTTACATCGCCTTGCTTTATCTTTTTTATTATGTGCTTTTCGTCTTCGGTTTTCATTGTTTTGGTATGACGCCATGATGTGGATGTTGGTTACAAGTTAATAAAAAAAATATTCAGAATACATCCTGAGCCCATAGTGTCCTAAATATTTTCCAAAAGGGTTTTCATTCCGTAAATCCTGACCTGATTTTTTGTCTTGATACAAAAAATATTCATAAATAACTATTTTATGAATATAGCTGCCTTCGGTATTATCCAAGCAAGCTTGAAACTGTTCTCGCTAATCGCAATAATCCAGAACTTAGCCTGCATTAACTCAAAAAATTACGGTTCTTTTATCTGTATAAGATTTGTTTTTTAAGGTCGGCAAAACAACATTTTTTTCGGCTCCCCTGCCAAAATCGGCCTCAAATATGACTTGCAGCAGCTTAAAGAAATTTGTTTTCGACAGGTTTGACCCAAAGCCATTCAAGCAGCCCGCGATGTATGGAATATAAAGCCCTGCTCCAAAACTTAATACCAAAATAATCGGTTACTTCAATGGTACCGAAGCAATCTCAAATTGCCCCATACTTTTTACCGTAACCTTTCGTCGACCTATTGTAAAGTGCCTGTAATGAAATGATTTCAAGTCAATGTGTTTAGGCTTCGATTCTTTTGTTATAAAAGCTTTGTGTTATTGTGTCTCTGCGTTTTTTTTACGGTTTATTGTTACCCGATAAAAGAGTTATCTTATGGTTTGTTGCGTGCAAAATCTGAAATGGATATAGAAACAGAAAGTGAATTGTCGCGGGGTTGAAAAAAACTCCGGATAATCTGTAACCGAACGAAAATTGCTGGCGTCAAATGGACAAACCAATTAAAATTAGGAATTATGCAAGAAGACATTTTTGTACCGGTCGCATTTTTCGGAATGATATTCGGAATTGTTGTGTTGGTAACCTATTACCGAAACAAGCGGATGGAACGTATGGCATTAATATCCTCCGGACGTGATGCATCAATATTTAAGGAAGAAGAGAATAAAACCAAATTGAGTTCCCTGAAATACGGAATCTTTTTGGTTGGTTTGGCCATTGGGTTTATAGTTGGCGATGCTTTGGCTACAGCAGGAACAATGACTGACTGGATCGCCTACATTTCCATGATTTTTCTTTTCGGGGGTATTTCATTGCTTGTTTTTTATCTGGTTGCCCGGAAAATAGTAAAATCAAATGAAAAACAACCGCTTATGTCCGGCTCTTAGAGCCAGAGTTTATTTTTTTCGGAATCAATAATGAGTAGGAAGGGTTGGTGTTGGTGGAAAAATATATGAAAAGAGTGGATTTTTTGACAATTGGGAGAATATTAACAAACATTAACTTTGCAAATTGTACACTTTACACTCAATTGGTCATATTTGCAATAGGGATTTTTTCATAAAACTTGGATTTAAAATAACTGGATTTAGGAAAGGAATTCTTTTCTTTCTTTTCCAGTTATTTTTTTAACTTCATTTAACCAGTATTGAGTCTTTTTAATTGATTTATGACTTAAGTTTGTATTAGATTTTTTTTCATAGATTTGGATTTGGTTAACAAAGCTGATTTAAGGGAAAAGGACAGGCGAAATTATTTCACTGTCCTTTTTTTTTAATTGGAAATTTAACAAGCTTTAAGGCGGTTTCAATGTTGTTAATACTAAAAATACTGATATTTGCATTGTAGATTTTTTTTCATAGACTTGGATTTGGTTAGCAAATGCTGATTTAAAGGGAAAGGGCAGAGGATTCTGCCCTTTTTTATTTTATTTTCTGAGGAAAAATCTTTAATTTTAAAACAGATATCAGATATTCTGCCTTTTTAGCAGAACTGACAAATAACTAATGAATGTTATGGATAATCTGTTTTTAAAATACATGCGTGAACGCACCGGGCGAAAAAAAACCGCACAGGGACCAACCTTTGAATCTCCAGGGCCAGTGATTACCATTTCCCGTGAATATGGTTGTCCTGGTCGAAGAATTGCCCGTCAGCTTGCAGATACACTTACCGCTAAAAATCAGGCACAAGGCAACAGCCGTGACTGGCGGTGGATTAGCAAAGAGATAATTGAAGAATCTGCAAGAGAGCTGAAACTGTCGCCCGGAATGATGCAGGATTTGTCAGATTATCGGGAAAGAGGCTTTTTTGAAAATCTCGCACTTTTTTTCTCTGATGAATATTATCCCAGCGATGTTAAGATAAAAAATACGATTGCCAAATTTATCTTTAACGCCTCCACGGAAGGAAATGTAGTGATTGTTGGCCGTGCAGCAGAAGCCATTACAAAAAATTTTGTCAATTCTCTTCATGTTAAGATACAGGCTCCTCTGGGCTGGCGCGCCGAAAGGGTTGCTGAAATTCAGGGCATGACTATCCAGGAGGCCCGAAAAGAGGCCGTGGAAATGGATAGTCGCAGAACTTCGTTTCGCAATTATTTTGAAAAAGAACGACCTGATATTGACTACTTCGATATTTTTTTTAACTGTGCCACGCTCTCCGATGAAGAAATTATTGAATCCATCGTGATTCTTGCTGAATCCAGAGGTTTTGTGGTTTGATATACTGCGGGGTTATATGAGTTGTTTGAGTAACTGAACGGCCTGGCCGTAATAGGCGGAACCGAAGATATTCATATGATTCAAAACGTGGTACAACAAATAGACGGGTTCTCGTTTTTCTACCCCGGGTTTTAGGGGGTAAGTCTCATTGTAAGCGTCATAAAAATTCTTTGAAAAACCTCCGAAGAGTTTTGTCATCGCCAGGTCGGCTTCGCGATGACCATAGTAAACTGCTGGATCTATCAAAACGGGATTTCCTGAAGCATCAGTCATGTAATTTCCGCTCCACAAATCGCCGTGCAGTAGAGCAGGGGGTTCTTCACTGTTTTCCAGAATATCTTCCAACCGGGTTTCCAGTTTTGATATTAGAGATGTCAATTGTTTATCGGCATATCCGTTTTTTTCTGCCAAACGAAATTGGAAAAGAAGTCTGTTGTTCCAGAAAAATAATGGCCAGTCGGCAGCTTCCACATCGGAGGCTGTGTTTTTCTGTGGAGTAGATCCAATAAAATTATCTTCAAAAAAACCGAATTTATGAGCTGAGTATTGGTGGAGTTTGGCAAATCGATGGCCAAAATCCTCAAAAAAATCTTTTTTTCGGGTTCCAACCTCAATGTATTCAAGTACCAGATAGTCATCTCCTTTATCGATGACCTCAGGAATTCTAATAACACCCGGCATGGTTAATTCCTGAAGTCCGTGCGCTTCCTTCTCGAACATTCCATTGCAGAAGCCTTGTTTCAGGAAAATTTTTTTCCCTGAACGAGTAGAAATGATTTGAGAATCGGCAATACAGCCGCCTCCAACCGAAGACATGCCGACCGGTTCTTCTCCAAGAATCGCTGCAAGCTTGTCTTTATTCATAAACTTAATCTAATTCGTTGTTTATTAAAAAATTGAGTAATCCTCCACAAGCTGATTCCAACAGGTCAAGGACCAGTTCAAACCCATCGTTACCACCGTAATAGGGGTCAGGAACTTCGTCATGTGGACAATTACTGCAGAAATCCGTCATCTTAAAGATTTTGGTAACCGCTCCGGTTCCTGCAGCCAGTTGTTCCAAATCACGCATGTTTTGATTGTCCATCCCAATGATCATGTCAAATTCCCTGAAATCGGTTGCGGGATTCACTGGCCGGCTAATGCTGTCCAGATTGTACCCCCTTTTTATGGCATGTCTTTGCATTCTGGCATCAGCAGGTGCTCCTGCATGATAGTCGGTAATTCCAGCCGAATCGATGAAAAATTTATCATTTAACCCTTCTTTTTCAATATAACCCTTAAATACTGCCTCGGCACTTGGGGAGCGACAAATATTTCCGAGACAAACAAATAGTATTTTCTTTTTTTCCATATTCCTGGGATTTTCTGCAAATATAAGTTTTTAGGTTAATATGAAAGGAACTAAACCACATAAGAATCAAAAGGTAACCAAAAGCGATTAAACTATATTAGGCATATAAGGGAATGCAGGTAGTAGTTAGCTTTAAGTGTAACACTGCCAGAAGGGAGGAAGGCAGAAGTAAACTTGATGAGATAGAAGGCAGGATTTTCATATCGGATTTTCAAATTCAAAGAATTATTCAGGCTAGCTAAGGGTGTTATGTGGATACCTCCTGTGCTGATTCTACAGTCTGTGGAAATTGCGCCCCAATACCAACAGTGTATCTAAGGACTGAAAGAGTGGGGGTGTGACTCTAATTATTGTATATCAATGTGTTCGGTCTGGTTTGAACTGCTGCCTCCAAGAACGTGGCACAATATTCTCAATACAAAAGGCAACAAGTAAATATTGTTTTTGAAGTTTAATCTTAAAATTAAAAGTTATGAAAAGGAAATTTTTGTTTGTGTTAACGAGTGTGTTTTTTCTTGCTGTAACCCCTTTTGTTTCAGCTACTGAAAATAACAATGCAGTAATAGCTGTTGAGCAGGAGCTAACCTTCACCGACGTTGAGATTAGTGAAGTTCCTGCAGAAGTGATCGAAGCTGCCAAAAAAGAATTCCCTGGGACTGAGGTTGTGAAAGCTCAGGTTGCTGAAGTGTCTGGTGAGAAAATCTACAAAATTATTGTGACTGATGCCGATAATAACAAACAAACCGGCCTTTACAATAGCAATGGTGATAGTTATGTGCCCGAGGCATAGAACTTTTCCGACACTTTGAACACGGTTAATTAATTGAATTTTAGCCAGGCCCCTTTCTGGCAATTGAGGCGTATCCGGGACTCCGGATGCGCCTTTTTGTTGTATTTTTTTTCAGGAAGCGGGGCTAAAATTCATTATCTTTAAAGCTGTAAAAGAACTTTTACAGAATATGCAAAAAATCTTAATTGTAGACGACGATACTTCATTTGGAATGATGGTCAGTGGATTTCTGAAAAAGAAGGGACTTGAAACCGTTCTTGCAGGATCTCTGGCCAATGCCAAAGACTATTTGGAAAAAGATGTGTTTGATTTGGTACTTACGGATCACCGGCTTCCTGACGGAACAGGGCTTGAGGTTCTGGATAAAAGCAAATCCGTTGCATCGAACGTCCCGGTGGTGCTAATTACTGCTTATTCTGATATAAGAGTAGCTGTTGATGCCATTAAAAGGGGAGCGTTCGAATATATCACGAAACCTGTAAATGCAGAGGAACTTTTACATGTGGTGACCAAAGCCCTTAAGAATAATCATAAAAATCCTTCGATGATATCGGAGTATATTGTCAGCCAGGGGGAGGAGGCCCGTCGTATGGAGGAGCATATCAGATTGGTTGCTCCTACTGAAGTGGCCGTGCTCATTCAGGGTGAGAGTGGTACCGGTAAAGAATATGTGGCCCGTCGAATTCATCAGCAAAGTAATCATGCTTCGGGGCCGTTTGTTGCTGTTGATTGTGGTGCATTGACTTCCGAAATTGCTTCCAGCGAACTTTTTGGGCATGTGAAGGGAAGTTTTACCGGAGCTGTTGATAACAAAATAGGTCATTTTGAGAGTGTGGGTAAAGGAACCATCTTCTTGGATGAGGTAGGAAATCTCAGTTATGAAGTACAAGTGAAACTTCTTCGGGCCATTCAGGAAAGGAGAGCACGACGTTTAGGAAGTAATACCGAATTTTCCATAGATGCGCGCATAATTTCCGCGACCAATGATGATTTGAGGTCCAGCGCTTTGGAGGGAGCTTTTCGGGAAGACCTTTATCACCGCCTCAATGAATTTCAAATATTGGTTCCACCCCTGAGGTCCCGCCAGGGAGATTTAATGAAATATGCCAACTATTTTCTGGAGAAAGCTGCGGGAGAGTTTGGAAAAGAAATTAAAGGTTTTTCTAATCCCGTGCTAAAAATTTTTGAAAAGTATGAATGGCCCGGAAACCTCAGAGAGCTTCGGAATGTGGTGCGACGTTCGGTTTTGCTTACCCGTGGAGCTTTAGTGGAGATGGAATCGATACCTCCTGAGTTGTCGGAAACTTCAGGTAAGATTAATGCGGAACTTAATTTTTCGGATGCACGGGATGCCACCGAGAAGCAACTCATTGAAGAGGCTCTGTTAAAAACGCGGCACAATAAAAGTGAGACCGCCAAACTATTGGGAATGGACCGAAAAACATTGTACAATAAGATGCAGAAACTGAAAATTGATTATTGACCTTTTTGTAAGACAGACTTATTCAGTTCTTTTTGCACTAATGTCCAATTTTTTTTCAAACGCCGAAGACCTCGTTTAAGTTCGGGAGTGCTGCCCGGTTTTTTCCCTAGTATTTCAATTCCCTTCAATATGGTAGAGCCTTCTTTGATGCCAAATTGTCTGAAGCCGGTTTGCATTTTGTGAGCTTGATCGGCTATTTCTCCATGCTTTCTTCTTGAAATAAGTTTGGATAGTTCAGCAATATTTCTTTTTGTGTCACTGATGAAGGTGGAAGTTACCGAAAATAAGAACTCCTGATCCTCTCCGGTAAAGGAGGTGATTCCTGTTAAGTCGAAAGCTTTGTTTGTGTGGTTTTGTTCCTGCGGTCTTTTGGGTTGATGGTCATCATCTTTGTTGCTGATTGTTTTTATTCTTTTGAGAAGGTCATACTTCGAAAACGGTTTGGGCATAATCAAAATATCCTTAAACTGGTCTAAATTTTCCATCGATTGATGTTCGTTAACGGCTGCCGATAACAATATAATCGGTGTGGAATGAAGTTTGCGGATCTTTTTGATGAATTCAATACCATTGAGCTCCGGCATTCTCAGGTCGGTGATGATTACAGAATAATGCTCTTTTGCAAGATGCGCCAGCGCTTTGATTGGGGAATTGAAGCCGGTAACAATGGCCCTGTCGCCAATAAAGCCTTTGATGAGTTTCTCAACCAGCGGATCGTCATCAACAATTAAGATTTTGTTCTTATCCGGACGTAAACTCTCTGTTCTTTCTCCTTTATTTAAAAGTTTTTCAGTCCTCACAAAAGGAATCTTAAACCAAAACAAACTTCCCTCACCGGGTTGACTTGTGACTCCTATCTGGCCACCCATGGCTTGCACCAGTTTTTTACTGATGGCCAGGCCCAGGCCGGTTCCTTTGTCTTTGGATTTTGAGTCGCTCAACTGAGTGAATTCATCAAACATTTTATCTGCTTTTCCGTACTTGATGCCGGGACCGGTATCACCTACTTCAAAAATGAGTTGTTGATTATGGTATCTGAAGTTAATCCAGACTTTGCCATGTTCGGTAAATTTGATTGCATTACCGATGAGATTGAAAAGTATCTGTTTTAATCGTGTTTTATCTGCAATGAAAGTTATATTTCCGGGATCCGTGGAAAACGAAAAATCTAATTGCTTTTGTTCAGCTTTTGTTTTTAAGGTATGATAGGTTTCCTTTATTAGCTCGTCCGCAACGATTGGCTCTTTCTGCAAAGTTAGTTTCCCTTCCTGTAGTGTTGAATAATCCAAAATGTCATTTACTAAAGAGAGCAGATGAAGGGCGGAGTTGTGGATAACTGAAGCCGATTCGCTTTCGTCTTTCATTATTTCGGAAAAACCGATGATGGCAGTTAACGGGGTGCGGATTTCATGACTCATATTGGCCAGAAATTTTTCTTTTACTTTCATCAGAGACTCAATCTTTTCCCGGGAAGCCATGAGTTCTTCTCTGAAGCGACGATTCTTTTTTAAATCACGGCCAATCCAAACTATAAAACTCAAAAAAATGACGAGACTTGATATTCCCAGAATGAATATTTTTTGAAATAAATCATCTTTTAATTGTTCTAATTCCTGTTGATGTTTTTCAGATTCGCTGATAGCCTGTTTCTCGAGCTTTTTAACAAAGGTTCTGATGGTATTGGTTAATTGATTGCCCAGAAAAATCAATGATTGTTCTCGTTGGGCCAGAATGTTGGCAAAATGTTTGTCCTGTTCTTCTATTTTTTGAATTTGTTGTTTTACTCCTTTTAAAGCAGGCCCTTCTATGGTGCGTGTAATTCTTGATGAATCAACTACTTGCGATATGGTTGGGGATTTATTGGAGGACGGGGACTTTTCTGTTTTATTTCCCGATAGAAAATCGGCTACCCGGCCAAAGAAGCTTTTATGATCCGGAGAGGAAACGGTCGATTCCACAGAATCGGTAACATGAATGCTGGACCAGCTGATTTGGCTGATTTGAACAATAAAACTGTCTGGCAGTAGCGGAACAATTTTTCCGTATCGCTGCCGGTAGCGGTTAATTTCACTAAGTTCGAATATTTTCCGGGTTAGTTCATGCTTCTTTTTCAGCAGGTTGTTCAGGGTATCGATGTAGGCAAGATAGGCACTGTCAGCAAATAACTCCCGGAGGTTGTTCAGGTTTTGATTTAATGAATCCTGCGCCTGTTGATATATTAATAACTCTTTTTTGCTGCCGGTAATTCGATAACTTTTTGATTTCCCATCAGCTTCCTGTAGATGAAACATCAATTCGTTGAGCGCCATCAGTCTTTTGCTCAGGGGATCTTCTTTTTGACTTTCCTGCAAATAGCGTACAAGGCCTGTATAACTGATTCCAAAAGCAAATGCTGCAATAATCAGGAAAAGAAGAAAGCCTGTGGTCACTTTCCGGTTGATGTATTTTTCAGGAATATTTTGGTGCATAATAATTTGCAAAAATGATTGTTGCTTTTTTAATGAATATATTGATTGTTCTACTGTTTTACATGCAAAAGTTACGGTTTTTTTCGATGTCAAATTGTCAATTCATTGTCGTTGATTGTCTGTGTTTTGGGTCATTTTGTCTGAAAGATTATAAGTCCGGCTGGTTGGCTTAAACTTTGTATTGGGTTAAAGAAAAAATCGTACCAAAATGCAATATAAAGACTACTATAAAACACTAGGTGTTTCTAAAAATGCCAATCAGGATGAAATTAAGAAAGCCTATAGAAAATTGGCTGTAAAATATCATCCGGATAAGAACCCTGATAGCAAAGAAACAGAAAATAAGTTTAAGGAAATTAATGAGGCTTATGAGGTTTTGAAGGATCCGGAAAAAAGGAAAAAATATGATCAACTGGGCTCCAATTGGAAACAATATGAAAATGCCGGGTATGGCGGAAGTCAAAGCGGTGGTTTCGATTGGTCACAGTTTGGCGGACAGCCAGGAGGTGGGCGTTCCTATCATTTTAAAGGTGATCCGGGGGATATGTTTGGAGGTGCAGGGGATTTTTCCGACTTTTTTAATATGTTTTTTGGCGGTGCCGGGACTTCTTCTCAGCACGGGTTTGGAGGTCGTCGAACTGCCAAAGGTGAGGATTTAAAGGCCGAATTAGAATTGTCGGTGTATGAAGCCTATCATGGAACATCACGGATTCTTAATGTGAATGGGAAAAAACTACGTGTAAGCACCAAGCCCGGGGCTTTTGATGGACAGGAACTTCGCATAAAAGGTAAAGGAAATCCCGGTGCGGGAGGGGGACCTCACGGAGACATTTATTTAAGGATAAAAGTGATATCTGACAACCAATACCGGATTGATGGAACCAACCTTATTAAAGAAGTTCCGGTAGATTTATTTACAGCTGTCCTTGGAGGAAAAATCAGGGTGAATACGCTTGCAGGAGTTGTAAATGTTTCGATTCCTAAAGGGACTCAACATGGTAGTGTGTTGAGACTAAGAGGGAAAGGGATGCCTGTGTCGAAGCAATCGGGCAGCCATGGCGACCTATTACTTCGTTTGAAAATTGAGATTCCTTCAGGGCTGCCAGATGAGGAGGAGAAACTGGTTAAGAAGTGGCGGGATTTGCATCAGAAGAAATAGGGTGTTCAAGTTTCATGATTTGAGTGATTTAGACTGCAGGGTCGAAAAAAAGCAGTATTTTTACACTGAGAAAATTGGAGAATATATTCAAATCGCCTACATTTGCAACCGCAAAAACGGAGTAATGGCCGCTTTTGAGATTTAATGGCGAGGTAGCTCAGCTGGTTAGAGCGTCCCGATAAAAATCGGGAAGGTCGGCTGAGAGAAAAGCCAAAAGAAGATAATAGTAATGGCGAGGTAGCTCAGCTGGTTAGAGCGTCCCGATAAAAATCGGGAAGGTCGGCTGAGAGAAAAGCCAAAAGAAGATAATAGTAATGGCGAGGTAGCTCAGCTGGTTAGAGCG